>JAAYQU010000048.1 GCA_012519055.1 Bacteroidales bacterium
ACAGCAACAAGAAAGGTATTACGTTAATAATCAGTTGCTTTTTTATTCTTTCTTTTATCGCCTCGTTATCAACAGAGTATAGAAAATAGAGAGCTCCTAAAATTCTGGCAAGGAAGAAAACTGAAAGCCCAAGCAGAAGATTATGCGGATTTAAAGCTGCTTCTAATCCATGTGCTGCGCCTTTCCACTGCGAAATCACAACCGACTCTTGACTGTCAATATTGGTTATATTCATTTTCTCAACCAAAAACTCACTTCCTGTAAAGAATGTCGCAACAGCTGTGCCTAACAAAATAGTACCTAACAAACCGTTTACAATTAAAAAAATATCGTAAGTTTTTTGCCCTAACAAGTTGTTTGCTTTGGATCTAAATTCATACGAAACAGCTTGGATTACAAACGAAAACAGTATTAATATCCAAACCCAATATGCTCCTCCAAAACTTGTAGAATAGAAGAGAGGAAAAGATGCAAAAAACGCTCCACCAAAAGTTACCAATGTTGTAAAGGTCAACCCCCATTTTCTTCCCAGGGCACTAACAAGCATGTTTTTTTCGCTTTCTGTTTTTCCTAATGCGTGGAAAAGTGTTTGACCTCCTTGAACAAACATCAAGAAGACTAATATTGCTCCTAGCAGTGATACTATTAGCCACCAATATTGCTGTGTGAAAATATATGAATTAAACATGACTATTTTTCTCCTTTTTCTTTAGGTCCTGATTTTATTTGACTTATCATAATACGTATCTCGGCAATCACAAGTATGGATAGCGTAACTGCAAACATCCAAAAAGTAATTTGTACCACGCTTGAATCAATATGCGACACGGCAGCCATCGTAGGCATAATATCTTGAATAACCCATGGCTGACGACCTAGTTCGGCTACAACCCAACCAGCTTCAGATGCCACGTATGCTAAAGGAATTGTGAACAGCGATATTATCAACAACCATTTGTGTTTTGTTATTTTGTTTTTATATAACAGATATATGTGTAACGCAAATAACAAAAGGAAAAAGAACCCTAACCCTACCATTATTCTAAAACTGTAAAATGCAATAGGAACATTGGGTATAAGGCTTTTAACATCGTTAAAATAGCCATACCCGAAATATTGAAAATTATCTTTTAATATTGTTAGTTGTGTATTGGCTTCGTTAGTATCTTGAGCCTCTTTGGCTTTGGTATAAGCCGCAAGAGCGTTTATTGCAAGTTTTCCACGATCTATTTTCTCTTGCGCAGAGAGTGCAATACTTTTTGTACCATCCTCTCCTACAATTTCATAGCCACCCTCAATAATATCTTTTATTCCAGGAACATACGCATCTAAACTTCTATAGCCTAAAAAACTAAGCAGTTTAGGAATCTCAATTTTCATTATATGCGGATCCTTGTCATCATCATATTCTTTCCCGGGCGTGAGTACTCCAACAGCTATTAGCCCCGCACCAGACTCACCTTCGTACAACCCTTCCATGGCGGCAAGTTTCATTGGCTGTTTTTGTGCTACTTGATATGCACTTCCGTCTCCTGTCCAAACAAGGAAAATACCTGACAACAATCCAAAAATAGATGCTACTGCAATACTTTTTTTAGCCAAAGCAGTTTCTCGCTTTTTCAGTATATACCACGAACTTACACCAATAACAAAAATAGAAGCCAAAACATATCCCGATGTTATTGTGTGAAGAAACTTATTGATAGCTACCGGTGAAAAGAGAACTTCCCAAAAGTTTAGCATTTCGTTACGTGCAGTATCGGGATTGAAATGCATACCTGCAGGGAACTGCATCCAGCCATTTGCTACGAGAATCCACAGCGCTGAAAGGCTTGCTCCAAATGCAACTAACCACGAAGAAAGTAAGTGGAATTTTTTATTCACTTTATTCCAACCGAAAAACATTACCGCAATGAATGTCGATTCTAAGAAAAAAGCCATAATGCCTTCAATGGCGAGCGGTGCTCCAAAAATATCTCCAACAAACCATGAGTAGTTGCTCCAGTTTGTGCCAAATTCAAATTCGAGAATAATTCCTGTGGCAACGCCAATTGCGAAATTTATTCCAAATAGGGTCATCCAAAACTTGGTTATTCTCTTCCACTCTTCTTTGCCTGTTCTTACATATATTGTTTCCATAATAGCTACAATATACGACAGCCCTAAAGTCAATGGAACAAATAGCCAGTGATACATTGCGGTGAGCGCAAACTGCGCACGACTCCAATTCACTAACGAAAAATCAAAATTTTCCATGATATGTTATTTGTTTGCTGATTTCGTGAGGTTTTCAATAACGTGTTTGCTACGTTCCTCATCGTTATCGAAGTTGTTTTTTAAATAGTTGGGGAAAAATATTAACTTCAATATTAAAAACATTATAATTAATTTGATAGTAATGAGTAGCCACAATCTCTTTCCGAGCTTTCCCATGTTTTTGAAGCCGTCAAAATACAAAAGCCACGCTTTTGAAAAAAAACTCTTTATACTCATATTATAGGTTTGATACAAGGTAGCGTTTATACTCGTAATTTGTTCCAAACATTATCATTTTATTAATGATATTTTGCGCGACAAATTTAATAGAAGAAATGGAGATAAAAACAGTTGATTACTCTTTTGTATTCTGAGGTTTTTCCAAGTGTTTTATCAGGTTATTAAAAAATAAGATTCTTAACACAAATCCAGTTGATATAAGGTTAGTGGTTACGAAGCTTTCGCCACTTTCGATTGTCCAAATACGTTCCCAAATATTATTTTCTAATTTTAAATCCTCATTGTCCAATAGTGCTTTTCGTTGTTTATCATCGTCTCCATAAATTTTATGAATCATATTAATTACTTTTGCAATAGACCCTGCAGAAGGCTCGACGCTTTTAGAGTAAAATTTTACATTAATAGGATTACTTCCCGTAAAACTATGTTTGTCAAAAAAAACACAGAGTTGGATAGTATCAAAACATTCTAACTCTACCCATGGCAACTGTTGCTCGTACACCGCTACGAACATCGATTCTGTCTCTTCATACTCAACTTCCTCGTAGTCATCATGAAAGAATGTGACAATATCATAAGTGAAAAGCTCGAGAATGTTTTTTGCCCTGCTTGATTTATCGAAAAAACCCATGATAACTTTTTGTTACAATTTCATAGTTCATTCCGTAATTAAATAACGCATAAACAATTACAAATGTTCTAAAAGATACAACTATTTTGATGAAAGTAAAATAAGTTTTATAAAAAACTTGACTTCTATATTCTTCTGATATATATTTGAATAGTTTATAGCGAGAAAGGGTAGTAAATATTATAACTATTTTTTACTTTACAACACCACACTAAAAAGAGGTTTCATTTCTAAAAAGTAAAAATAGGATAACCTTACGCTTTAAAACTTTTAGTTAAATATTTTAAAATTGATAACTATGAAAAAATGTTATTTAATAACCTTGGTTAACTATCTTACAATTGTTGCTCTGAGCTTTCTATTTTTTGCAGCTTGTCAAGAGAATAAAGAGGATATCGTTGTAGAAACCCCAAAGCCCTTTAAAGGTACAGTTGTAGGTGAAGAGTACTGTCAAATCGACGATATTGGATATTTAATAGAGTTAGAATATCCTTTAAATATCGGGAAAGACATATATTATTACGGTGTTCATCATCAAAATGTCGTAATAGTGTATGATATTGCTCTGTCAGAGGGCTGTATAATAGAAGGTCTCTTTCATTTTTTGCCAAAAGATGGTATAAGATTGTGCACACACGAATTTACACAATATAATGTTCCAACGATAGTTATTGATTCTATAATTAGTTTAAAAAATCATTAAAAAACAATTGCCCCTAAGACACTACTAACCAAACAGATACAAACCCTTCTCAATAGGTTATCGCTACCCAAGTGAATACTTATTGAAAAAATAGTATTTTTGCCCCTTAGATAACAAATAATATCATGGCACTAAAAACTGCTATTCCTAAGGGCACACGCGATTTCAATCCCACCGAGATGGGACGGCGCAACTATATTTTTGATGAGATTAAAACAGTTTATCGTCTATACGGCTTTGAACCCATAGAGACTCCAAGCATGGAGCTTTTATCGACACTTTTAGGCAAATATGGCGAAGAGGGCGACAAACTGCTCTTTAGAATTTTAAATTCAGGCGATTTCTTAAAAGATGTATCTCAAGATGACTTCGCTGCTAAAGACCTGGCAAAAATATCTGGGTTGATGTGCGAAAGAGGCTTACGTTATGATCTTACCGTTCCCTTTGCACGATACGTTGTGCAACACCGTAACGAAATTGTATTCCCTTTTAAACGATACCAAATACAACCTGTCTGGCGTGCCGACAGACCTCAAAAAGGTCGCTACCGCGAATTTTATCAGTGCGATGCAGACGTAATAGGCTCAGACTCACTTATTAACGAAGCTGAGTTTGTTATGATAATGGACACACTGTTTAGTAACCTGGGTATTCGGGTAAACATAAAAATCAACAATCGTAAAATATTGTCGGGCATGGTGTCGCTGATAAACAGAAACGAGATGCTGACAGAGATAACCACAGGTATTGATAAACTTGATAAAATTGGAATTGATGGTGTCCGTAAAGAGCTGATTGAAAAAGGAATGACCAACAGTGAGTTTGAAAAAATAAAACCTTTGCTAACTCTTAGTGGCGACAATCGCAACAAAATTGAAGTTATGCGCACTACGTTCAACTCTATTCCTGAGGGTCAGAAAGGCATTGATGAGATTGAAGAGGTTTTAAACCTACTCAACGGCTACAATCTTAAAAATCAGTTTGAATTTGACCTGTCGCTTGCGCGCGGATTAAACTACTATACAGGTTCTATTTTTGAAGTTAAAGCTGTTGATGTAGAAATTGGCAGTTTGTGTGGCGGAGGACGCTATGATAACCTTACAGGAGTATTCGGACTTGACGGAGTTTCTGGAGTGGGAATTAGTTTTGGTGCCGATAGAATTTACGATGTATTAGAGGCGCTTAATCTGTTTCCCGAATCGATATCGCACTCTGTAAAAGCAATGTTTGTAAATTTTGGCAATAACGAAGCGCAATACTGTTTACAAAAGGCTACACAAATCAGACAAGTAGGAATCTCTGTCGAAGTTTATCCAGAATCTGCAAAGATGAAAAAACAGATGTCATACGCTGATTCAAAAAAGATCCCTTTCGTGATTTTTGTGGGAGAAAATGAAATGAAAAACAATTTGTTTACCATAAAAAACATGATTAGTGGCGAACAACAAACAGTCAACTTTGATAATATCATTAAAATATTGAAACAAAATTAAAACTTTAACATAATATGGATAACACACATTTTATATCCCCTGAAAACCTTGGTTTTCACTTAATTGAAGAAATTATTGAAAACGAAATGCAACTTACTTTGTCTGATGAAGCCATTAAACGCATTACACGTTGTCGAGAATATTTGGACAAAAAAGTGGAATCACACCCCCACCCTATTTATGGTGTCAACACAGGTTTTGGTTCACTTTGCAACGTTAGCGTTTCAAAAGAAGACCTTTCTACCCTGCAAAAAAACCTGGTAATGTCGCATGCTTGTGGTACAGGTAACATTGTTAATCCGGAAATTGTTCAACTTATGCTGCTTTTGAAAATCCATGCACTATCGTTAGGACATTCGGGAGTACAGGTTAAAACCGTACAGCGTTTGATAGACATGTACAACAATAAAATATACCCTGTTGTATATGAACAAGGTTCATTAGGTGCTTCCGGCGATTTAGCTCCACTTGCGCATATGTGCTTACCACTCTTAGGACTAGGTGAAGTTGTTTATAATGATGAAATCCATGATTTTGCAGATTTAATGGGCAAATTTAACTGGGAGCCTATTGAACTACAAAGCAAAGAGGGTCTAGCTCTGCTTAACGGAACACAGTTTATGAGTGCTCACGCTGTTCACTCCCTATTACGCTGTTTCCGTTTGATAAATTATGCCGACATTATTGGGGCATTATCGCTTGATGGATTTGACGGACGCATAGAACCATTTTTTGAGCATTTGCACACTATAAGACCACACAAAGGGCAGTTGGAAACTGCAGAAAATATCAGAGCAATATTAGAAGGCTCTGAAATAATTGCACAACCTAAAAAACATGTTCAGGACCCATATTCATTCCGCTGTATGCCACAGGTACACGGTGCAACAAAAGATACTTTGAAATATGTTGCTAGCGTTGTTCTTACCGAAATTAATTCGGTTACTGACAACCCCACTGTTTTCCCCGATGAAGACCAAGTACTTTCCGGTGGCAACTTTCACGGACAACCCTTGGCGTTGGTACTTGATTTTCTTGCAATAGCAATGTCAGAGCTTGCAAACATAAGCGAGAGACGTACAGCACAATTGATACTCGGTTTAAGAGGGTTACCCGAATTTCTAGTTGCAAATCCCGGTTTGAACAGCGGATTTATGATACCTCAATATACAGCAGCAGCCATTGTTAGCCAAAACAAAGGACTTTGTATGCCAGCTTCGGTTGATAGTATTGTCTCTAGCAATGGACAAGAGGATCATGTAAGTATGGGTGCAAATGCAGCAACAAAACTTGTTAGAGTAATTGACAACGTTGAGACTGTTTTAGCTATTGAGCTGTTTAACGCCGCACAAGCTGTTGAGTTCAGGGAACCACTAAAAACATCACCATATTTACGCAGGTTTTTGACACAATATCGTTCGTTTGTTGAGTCGGTACAAAATGATAAGGTAATGTTTACCGAAATAGAAAAGAGTGTCCAATTTTTAAGTAGTGGGCGCTTTAGCTATCTTGAATAACAGCAAATGAAACACAGATAACACGGATTAAACGGATTACCTCAGATAAAAATAATAAAAAATCAGTGTAAATCTGTTTAATCTGTGTGTGTTCTGTGTTCTAATTCATTTGTTATTTTCTTCCAAAGTCAGCAGGTATCTCTCCCCACGCTTCGGTTTCCCATTTTAACACTTTATTGGGATATTCGTTGTTGCTAAGCCAAAACTCTGCTCTGTCAATAAGGTCAAACAGTTGTTGATTTTCGTAACTCTTAAACAGTTTTGTTTTTGCTTTTTTCTGTTTTATCCAAATCATCGCATTTCGTGAGTCGCTGTAAATGGGTAAATCTATACCGTGCTTTTTGCAGTATGCAAGAGCGTGTACAATAGCTAAAAACTCGCCTACATTGTTTGTTCCCTGCTTAAATGGTCCTTGATAAAAGAGTCGTTGTCCGGTTTTTACATAAACGCCTTGGTACTCTAAATCTCCGGGGTTGCCACTACAAGCAGCATCAACCGCAATTGAGTTAACAATGTAGTTACTTACACTACTATTTTTAGATACTATATATTTTCCAACATATTTGTTAAAATCGTTTTCATACGCTTCGCGTGCAGCATCAAGACTTTCAAAACCTTTATATTTTGCATTTTCGTATCCGTGAACCTGATCTTTAACCTCATTCCAAGTTTCATAAATACCGGGTATTCTACCTACCCATACAACATAATATTTCTTTTTTGATTTAGCCATGAAAAGATTAATAACATACTTGTATCTTGGAAACTAATGCATTAATAGCATTAGACTTAAAGCTATTTGCTGTATCAACCCAAAATAATACCCACTATTGTTGCCGACATAAGCGACGCCAGACTTCCTCCTATAAGTGCTCTAATGCCGTATCGTGATAAAAGTTCTCGTTTACTTGGAGCAAGTGAACCTATTCCGCCGATTTGTATTCCTATACTGGCAAAGTTTGCAAAGCCACACAACATGTACGTTGCCATTATAATTGACTTTGTTTCGACAAATGCTCCACTTGCCTTGAAAGAGGCTAACGAAGTATATCCTACAAACTCGCTTGCAATGAGCTTTTCTCCCAAAAGTTGACCCATAAGTGTCATATCTTGAGCATTAACACCAATAGCCCACATTAATGGCGACAATGAATAGCCTAAAATAAACTGTAGATTTAATTCAGTATAGCTACCATCTGTAAACGAAGCTATTACACCGTTCAGATTAGTAAATGACCCTATTTTGACTAAAATAAAATTAAACATTGCTATAAAAGCAAAGAAAACAAGTAACATTGCTCCTACGTTTGCAGCGAGTTTAAGCCCTTCAATTGTTCCGTTTGACATGGCATCGAGGAAGTTTGCCCCAACTTTTTCTTTTGTTACCTCGGCTTTCATTTCAATTTTTTCGGTTTGCGGCACAATTATTTTCGATATCACAACTGCGCCTGGTGCAGCCATAACAGAGGCTGTTAAAAGGTGTTTAGCGAACAGCAGCCTTTGTACAGGATCGTCACCTCCGAGGAAGCCAACGTATGCAGCAAGAACACCTCCGGCAACAGTCGCCATTCCTGCTGTCATTACCAAAAATATCTCTGATTTATTCATTTTATCCAAATAGGCTTTAATCATCAGAGGAGACTCGGTTTGACCAAGAAAAATATTTCCTGCAACTGCTAGACTTTCTGCTCCGCTAAGCTTCATTGCTTTAACCATAAGCCACGCAAGGGCATAAACAACCTTTTGAATTATACCCAAGTAAAACAAAACACTTGTCAATGCCGAAAAGAAAATTATTGTAGGTAATATCTGGAAGGCGAAAATCATTCCAAATTTCGACATATCCATCAAATCACCAAGCAAGAATTCACTACCTACTTTTGTGAAATCCAATATCTTAACAAATACTTTTCCTACAATTTCAAAAAACCACTGTATTGCGGGTACATATAAAACTCCAAGAGCAAGAACAATTTGGAAAGCTAATCCAATAAAAACGACTTTCCAGTTAACAGCTCTACGATTTTGACTTACCAACCATGCCAGAAATATAAGAACAAACATCCCTATTAAACCACGAAAGATACTATATAGCGACATTCCTGCAGAATCACTAATGCTTGTTATTTCCATTCGTGGAGCATCGTCACTAGCAATTGCAATAGTATCACTTGATGCTTGGTTTAAAACAACTGTAGTATCAACATCTATTGGTTCATTAGCAAACGTTGAATTTATTGAAAGTAAGATTGTTGCGAACAAAAAAAACAAAACTTTAAAAAAGCTTCTCATATACCTGTTGTTTAATTGGTTAATAGGAATTTAAAACTTACATATTTTTAAATCATGCTGTTAAGTATCATTACTTAATTAACATATCTATTCTATATGTACTACGTTTATTTTTTTCTTTTTTTTTCTCTATATTTTATTTCTTCTTGAAGTTTGCTTGCCATCTCATAGTTTTCTTCTTGTATTGCCCTTTCAAGCATTTTTTCAAGTTCTTCATCTGTTAAGTTTTGGAAGTCTCTGCCTGATTTTTCTTTATTTGGAGTCTCTTTTATTACCCCTGCTTCGCGCTCTTCTTTTTCTTCCGACACATCAATTCCTGCACGTTTAAGTATGTCTTCTGTAGTATAAATAGGACAATGAAATCTAAGCGCCAGTGCAATTGAATCAGAGGTGCGTGCATCTAGCTTAATCCTAGAGTGTTTGTTATCACAAACAAGTTCACAATAAAAAACACCTTTTTCTAACTTATTAATAAAAACTTCAACCAATGAGATATTGTAAGCATCTGCTAAACTAAGAAACAAATCGTGAGTCAAAGGTCTTGGAGGTCTTAACCCTTCTAATTGTATGGCAATTGACTGAGCTTCATGTCCTCCAATAATAATAGGAATACGTCTGTCTCCATCCTCCTCTTTCAACACCAATGCGTAAGCACCCGATTGGGTTTGACTATATGATATTCCAAGTACTCTAAGTCTAACTTTTTTCATTATCTCCAGAGAAATTGTATGTTTTTACAAATATAGTGATTTAATGTTCTCATAAAAAAGCTTGCAAAAAATATTTCAACCCCATATTACTGATCGGTAGCTAATGATTATAATATAAAATGGTTATTTGGATAACAGCTTGCAGACTATAATTACAGTTGTACATAAACTGTTGTTCCTCCATCTACTGTACTCTCTATCCAAATATATCCATTCATTTTCTCAACATACGCTTTGCATATTATTAGACCCAAACCTATCCCTATTTCGTTAGCAGTTCCTTTGCGACGTGGAGTTTTTGCCATATCAAAAATATTTTCAATTTGCTCTTGGGTCATTCCAATACCATTATCTGAAATAATTATAGTAGTATTTTGAGTTAATTTAATTGCCGATATCTCTATACTTCCATTTTTATTGGTGAACATAATTGCATTTGAAAGAATGTTTTGAATAACAATTTCCAGTAATATTGGATCGGCATTTAACTTAATAGAAGGGTCTACATTGTTTTTTATTTCTATTTGTTTTAAATGGGCATACAAAATTTGCTTTGTAACTACTTCATCAATAGTTGAAAATAAGTTTATCCTGCTTATATTGGCAACTAAACTATCCGATTGTATTTTTGACCACTGTATAAGCTTTTGTAATTGCGTATTCATGATGGTTGATGATGTGTTTACTTGCGTTAAGTGAAGTTTTTTTTCATCATCGCTCAATTCATCAAATTTGGCTAAAAGAGTTTGCGTAACTCCTATCACAGATGAGAATGGATCGTATAAATCTTTCGAAATAATAGAAAAAACAGCATCCATTGCATCATTTAAGTTTTTTATGGTCTCTTCTTGATTCTTTATGTCAGTTACATCCATACCAACCAATACAATATTGTCTGTCTTTGTGGTTATTGCTGTCCAGTTTTGATAACGTATTCCTTCTTTCGTTTCAAATTGGATTATATGTGCATCCCCCTCTGTGCTATCTTTTTCATTTAACACAACTTTTTTCAAAGATTCTATGTTAGCTTGTTTCTGAAACTTTGGGATAGAAAAACTGCGATATTCATTGGACGACACAAAGAAATATTTTTCAACTTCTAAATTCCAACGCATAGTGTTGCGATTGCTATCAAGTATAACAATCATTATGGGTACGTTGTCAAAAATAACCCTAAATAGTGATTCGTTTGTTATTAGCTGGTTCTCAATCGTTTTCTTTTTTGAAATTACGGTATTGATATTATCAATAATTGGAATAAAGTCTTTAATGTTGGTATCTTTATTAGATATTTCAGTACTGGTTGTGATAGAATATTCGAGATTATACGAGAAATTTTGAAAATTTGATTGTAAGTTATTTGATATTTTTCTCATAAGAACTAAAATAAATATGTATATCAATACCGCAAAGCTCAGTGCTACAATAATATTTAGAATCAATTGTTCGTATAATCTCTGTTTATCTTTAGCTATTACCGTTTCTATTCTATCTAAACATACACGCGAGCCGACAATCCACTCCCAATCGTGAATAGCTCTGCAGTATATAAGTTTTTGAACAACTGTATCGGCATCGGGCTTTTTCAAATGATATGTTAGATAACCTCCTTCCAGGTTATTAACAAGATTGCGCATCTCTTGCATTATTTTAACCCCGTAAGCATCTGTGGTATCCCAAATGTTTTTATTATCACTTAAAACAGAGTGACTTGTAATAACAGGATCACCATTGAAAGTATAAATAAACTCATAACTATCATTATCGAACCTCATTTGCCTAATAGATTTCATTGCATCATTTTGAATATCTTTCATCATATCGTCAAGATATTCGCCACATCCAATATAAACTCCAAGGGGTTTATATACTTTTACAAATGAGGTTTTAGGATATATTTTATCGCTTTTATCGCCGGGTTTTTTCCAATAGCCGGTAACAAAACCTTCTCCAAATTTATTGACTATCTCCAGCTCGTCTTTAACCACATAATTACCCATATCATCTTGTAATCCAAGCAAATTCATACCTTCAAATTCGGGATTTGTTGGATATAACTCTTCTACACCGTCCAGTGACACAATGAAATAATACCCTCGCTGGTTATTAAATCTAATGGGTCTTAATGCTTCTTTTACGATTAGCTTTATTTCAGACTTAGATCTCGTACCTCTATATTTTTGGTAAATATTATCTATTATTGACCAAGCCTCGTTAGTTCTCTCGTAAAGCAAACGGTTCATTTTATCATCAAGAAACAAACGGGACAGATTGATATATTCAATAATTTTATTTGTCTTGTCTGTGGCTATTTGCTTTTGTGTATTTTGAAATTCTTCTCTAAGAAGCTGCGACTTTTTTGAAAAATCAAGAATCTCTATTATAGAATAAGCCGATATCATCAAAAGAATTGATATAAAAGATACCAGTTTAATGTATTTTAGGAATAATGAAGATATTTGATATTGTTTGCTATATTTCATTTGCTTTTGCCAACTAAACAATCTGTGTTCAATAAATATTGTTAAAATAGAAAATATCGAAACCTAAATTAAAACAAAAGTAATTAATTTTGAATATATTTATGCTTTTTGTCTTAACTATTAATACTTGTTATCAATAAAACAATGTTATACTACATGTATTTGCAAATTTAACTTTATTTTGGAATATTAAATATCACAACATATGGATAATGTAATAATAGGAATTGATATAGGTGGAACAAACACCGAAGTAGGTGTTATTAAGCCTAATGGCGAAATAATCAAACGCGACAAAATGCCTACACGCAAGCACGGTGCTGATTTTAACGCATATCTAGCCGATTTGGTTGAATTAATAAATTCGGCTGTAAAAACATGCGGCAATGTTAAACTTGCAGGCATTGGAATAGGGGCTCCCAATGGGAATTATTTGCACGGAACAATCGAGCAAGCCCCAAACCTTGAATGGAAAGAAGTTGTGCCAATTTGTAAATTAATGTCTGCTTATTTCCCAAATATCCCGATAGAGCTTACCAACGATGCCAATGCCGCAGCAATGGGCGAAATGCTTTTTGGTGCTGCAAAAGGTTACAAAGATTTTATTACTATAACATTGGGAACAGGCGTGGGGAGTGGCATAGTGTGCAACGGACAACTTGTTTACGGTCACGATGGTTTCGCTGGCGAAATCGGACATACGACTGTATATCCTAACGGGAGGCTTTGTGGTTGTGGAAGATATGGCTGTATCGAGGCTTATTTGTCGGCTTCTGGACTTGCCAAAACTGCCGCGGAATTAATGGTAAAATATCGTACACCATCTGTTTTAGGAGATATCCCATTTAATAAAATCACCTCGAAAGATATTTACGACGCTGCAAAAAATGGAGATTGGTTGGCACAAGAAGTTTTCAAAGTATCGGGAGAAACTATGGGCTTAAAGTTAGCTGACGTGGTTGCCACAACAAGTCCCAAAGCAATATTTTTTACAGGAGGAGTAGCAAAAGCTGGAGATATGCTACTTAAACCAATGAAAGAGAGCATGGAAAAACATATGTTGTCAATATTTAAAAACAAGGTAGAACTATTGCCATCGGGGTTACCAGGTGTTGACGTTGCGCTATTGGGTGCGGCAGCACTTGTTTTAGAGAAAATAAAATGTTAAATTGGTTTTTTCTAAGAAAGTTAAATCAATAATCGTATAACAACAATGAATACTTGCAAAACACCTATTGCGACATTTGCAGCAAAAGCTGTCGAAAAGTGGGTTACAGACAGGGAAAAACTTGATTGTAACGATATTCCTGATGATCTAAAAATTAAGGCAGCATGTTTTGTCTCTCTGCACACAGCGGACGGCAGCTTACGCGGATGCATAGGAACATTGGAACCCAGACACTCATGCCTGGCACTTGATATAATTGACAATGCGGTAGCAGCATGCGACAATGATAGGAGATTTAACAGGGTAGAAAAAAAGGAGTTACACGGTTTAGTAATTTCGGTTGACGTACTGTCAGAACCCGAAAAAACTACTATTGAAGAGCTTGACCCCCTGAAGTACGGAGTGATTGTTTCTGATGGTTTCAGAAGAGGAGTGTTGCTACCTGCGTTAGAAAGTATTACCACAGTAAAACAGCAAGTTGATATAGCCAAAAATAAGGCAGGGTTATCGCACGTTGATAACAGCTTGCTTAAATTTTACCGATTTACATCGACCCGATATGATTGAGAGACGAACTTTTTATAAAGGGGAAGGTAAAAGATGAAAGGAGAAAGTGGAATGTAAAAACGTCATACCATGGCGTCTCAGTAGTATGGTGCAAATGTAGAGACGCCATAATATGACGTCTCTACTGAAAAAATTATAAACTTATGAAAACAGAGGCACTTTTCTACGAAAAAAACAGTGACGGAACAGTAAAATGTAACCTGTGCCCACACCATTGTTTAATTAAACCCAATTACTATGGAGCTTGTAGAGTAAGAAAAAACATCGAAGGAGTTTTATATTCAACATCTTACGGTCTGACATGCTCTATAAGATTTGACCCTGTTGAAAAGAAGCCTCTTTATCACTACTATCCGGGGAAAGATATTTTTTCTGTAGGAGGATTTGGTTGTAATCTACATTGCGTTTTTTGTCAAAACTACCATATTTCGCAAATTAATGATATTGAGCTTTCTACAAGAGATATAATTACACCTACCGAAATAACAAAACTGTATAAAAAGGAACGAAACAATTGTGGTTTTTCATTCACCTACAACGAACCTACCGTAAACTACGAATTTATATATGAAACCGCAAAAGAGGTCTATTTACAGCAAATACCTGTTGCATTGGTAACCAATGGGTTTATTAATCAAGAACCTCTTAAAAAACTTCTGCCTTATATAAACGCACTTAATGTTGATTTAAAATCTTTCTCAGATGAGTTTTATCAAAAACAGACAGGGGGCAGATTACTCCCCGTTCTTGAGACAATTAAAACAGCTAAGGCGCAAGGTAAACATATTGAAATAACTTTTCTAGCAATAAACGGTTTAAATGACAGTACATCTGAACTTAACCTTATGGTTGATTGGATTGCCAACAATGTTGGGAAGGATACACCTTTCCACATATCGAGATATTTCCCAAACTATAAGCTTAAAATTGCGCCAACTCCTGTCGATGTTTTGATACAATTGTACGAGATTGCCTCAAAGAGACTTGATTTTGTTTATTTGGGTAATATAAGTGATTCCGAATATTCAAAAACCAGATGCCCAAACTGTCATACAGTTTTAGTCGAACGTAACGGATACTATCCTAAAGTAATAGGACTAACAGATAAAGGTACCTGCGTTAAATGTGGAAATAGCGCTAATTTTATTTTGTAATAGTTATAAATTTAAAAATATATAATATGTCTTGTATTCGAATTCCTATAGCTTCAGGTCGCTTTTATCCCGCAAGTGGAGCGGCTTTGAGAGAGATGCTGTCAGAGTTTGGAAAAAACTATAAAAAACGGTTAATTACTAACAGTGAAAATATCATTGGTGGGATTGTTCCACATGCAGGTTACATATATTCGGGGAATCATGCAGCTGCGTTTTTCAATGAAATTAAAGGAAGCAAATACGATACGGTAATAATTCTGTCGCCCGGACATACTGGTATGGGTCCTGAAATTTCAATCGACAGCCACGCAGGCTGGCAAACTCCTCTTGGAATACTTGATGCCGATCGTGATTTTATTGAATCCAATATCTTTGTAAAAGACAAGTCGGCACAAGAGTTTGAACATGCTGCAGAGGTAATAGTGCCTTTTATTCAGCACTTTTGCCCACAAGTACCAAAAGTTGCGGTTATCACTATGCGAAAGCAATGCTTTGAAACCGCAAAAATTGTAGCCAACGGATTAAAACAATTTGCCAAAATAAGCAATAAGCATATTTTAGTTATTGCCTCAAGTGATTTTAACCACTTCGACAGTGCCGAAGTAGGTAAAAGCAAAGATGAAAACGTTATACAAAAAATATTATCATTTGATATTGAAGGAGTTGAAAGGGAGGTAAAAAAACACAATGTAACCGTCTGTGGTTATGGTCCTATTATGGCTTTAATGCTCTATGCACAGGATGTTTCCGAAAAAGTTGAGTGTAAGATTTTAAGTCGCGGACATTCGGGCGAAGTTGCCAAATCAGACAGTGTTGTTGACTACGTCTCTGCTGCATTTTTCAAAGTATAAATACTTGATACTCAAGAATGAGTGAAACAAGCTTTAGATTTAAAAAATTTACCATACATCAGGACAAATGCGCCATGAAAGTCGGCACCGATGGCGTGCTTCTTGGAGCCTGGGCTGATTTGCCTGATAGTGGACACATTTTAGATGTTGGATGTGGAACGGGGCTTATATCTTTAATGTTTGCTCAACGTAATCCCATGTTAAAAATCGATGCAATTGAGATAAACAATGAGGCTGCTGTTCAGGCTTCTGAAAATGTTTCTATTTCACCGTGGAAAAAAAATATCAGGGTAATTAAAGATGATTTTTTTAAGTATGACTTTGGTAACCGTAAGTATCATCTGATAGTATCAAATCCTCCGTTTTATATAAAAGGACATAAATCAGCCTCTTTGAGCAGAGATATTTCCAGAAACGATGATTTTTTTTCGCTACATAATTTTTTCACAAAAGTCGTGAGACTATTAAGTGATAGTGCTGATTTAGCCATCATACTTCCATATAACAGAAAAAATGAGGTGGAGAATCTGGCAAAAAAATACAGCTTATATTTCAAAAAGGTGTGTGCTGTAAAACCCGTTCCCAATAAAGAGTATCATAGAGTGCTACTGCAACTCTCTGTAAGGTCGTGTAAAACAGAATTTAACGAACTTGTTATTGAACAAAATGGCAGGCATCAATATAGTCCGGAATATATTTCGATGACAAAAGATTATTATCTTAATATGTAAAATCAATATCAGCAAACTTACTGATTTAATTTATCCATAAATCTTGCGGAATTAATAACAAACCGCTGGTGTGTGCCTTTGCCAATTAAGCCTTTAGAATCAAAAGCCTCAACTTCGAAATCAACTTTACGACCGTCGAAGGCAACTGTTTTGCTTATTGCATATACTTTATCACCTGGTAGTGTAGCTCTAAGGTGTTTAACATTGATTTCAGTGCCAACGCTTGAATATCCATCTGGCAAATACATTTCTATGCACTTATATGCAGCATTTTCCATTAATGCTACTAAAGCAGGCGTTGCAAACACTTTCGCTAATCCTGAGCCATACTCCGCAGCGGTATGTTGATTGTCAACAATTAATTCGGCTCTATATTCAATTTCTATGGGTATTTCTATTTCCATTTTTTTTTAAATTTACCAAAACGGGTTCAAAACTCCTTTCCCTTTCATTAAGTTAAAAGTACCTAGAATAATATAGGATAAAACAAAGTTTAATGCAGATATTATAACAGAATATATAAATAGTGCTCCTAGAATACCGAGAAATTTGTTAATTCCCGCTGAATATGTCTCTAACTTAATGTATTGCCAAAAACCGCCTAACATTGTGTTCCAGCCTAAAAGCTCAACACTCATTATTATTAAATTGAAAATCAAAAGAAACAAAACTATGGTAATTAATCCGCTTTTTGAACCCGAAATATCTGGTGGACTTAGTTCCATGTGTGAAGCTATGCAAAAGGACAGATAAATAAAAACCCAAAACCTCCAGTTTGTTAAATTTTCCGAGTTAAATATAGCACCTAAAACACTCACCGAAACAGCTTTAATCGCTGACCATGAACCTGCTATATTGCCTGTTTGAATATCACCTGCAATATGAGAACCGTATTTGTTAATAACCTGAAACAGTGATTGAAAATTAGGCATTAAAAAGTAAAGGGCTGCGTACAAAACTAATGAACCAAAAAGTATTGGACCAATACCAATAAAAAAATTACCTATTCTCTGATATAGACTATTAGATTTGTAAGAATGCTTAACATACCCTATAGTACCATTCTTAGTATCGGGATCATATAACTTTATATCGGTAATCTTATGACGAAATAAAATACAAAAAATAGCATGTCCAAGTTCGTGAACTGGAGTTCCTATCCAGCCTGTAGCAACAATATCAAACTTTTGTCCTACTGTTTTAACGTAAATTAATCTTGTAAATCTAGCGAGTAGATATAAAATTAAACCAAAAACAAAGATTAAACCAAGCAACCAAACCAATTGACCTAGTGTTGTCAAGAAAACACTCCCAATAAAATCGAGTATTTTATTAATAGTTTCCACGGTAAAATTGTTGGTAATTGCAGCTAAATTTGAACACCTATCACAAGAATATCGTCAACTTGAGGATTACCTCCGCGCCATTCAATATTGGCTTGTTTTATAATATCTTTTTGTTTATCCATTGAGAGAGACTGGGAATCTAAAATAAGCTGTTTAAATCGCTTAACTAGAAACTTTTTATCATCCTTACCTCCAAACTGATCTGTTATGCCATCAGTAAAAATATAAAAACGATCACCTTTTTCAACATCGAACTCCCACTCTTTGAACTGCGCCATAACATTTCCTGATATCCTGCTTGTTATAGGTATTTTGTCTCCTTTTATTTCAACAAAATCATTTTGAGTGCGTAAAAATAGTGGTCTAAATGCTCCCGCAAATGTGAGTTTTTTACTAGTTATATCTAACACAACAAGCGAAACATCCATGCCATCATCAGTTTGTCGTGTTGGATTTTCATTTTTCAAAGCTATTTTTAGTTTTCTATTAAGCTGCTTAAGTATATCCGCTGGAGAAGTAACTCCATTTTGAATTATAATGTTGTTAAGCAAATAATAGCCAACTATCGACATAAATGCCCCGGGGACACCGTGTCCGGTGCAGTCAACTGCGACAAAAACAAATTTATTTTTAATACGATGGAACCAATAAAAGTCTCCACTTACGATATCTTTAGGTTCGAAAATCACAAAGCTTTCCGGGAAAAAACGCTTAACGTCGTTAGATTGTGGTAAAATAGCATTTTGAATTCGCAAAGCATAACGTAAGCTTTCAAGCATTTCGGCTTGTTGAGCTTCAAGTTCATTTTTCCTGGTTGTGGCAAGATGTCTTTGCAGCTCAATTTCTAGTTCATACTGTTTTATTTGGGTAATATCAGTATCAATTGCCACAATATATTTTATCTCGTCATTTTGAATAACAGGTGTTAAAGTTGTTTGAAAATTAAGTTCTCGTCCGTGTATATCCTTTCTTTCAAATTCGTATGTTACTTTGGATTTTGAGAACAAACATTTATCCAAATTATTTCCTATGTTTCTACAATAGCTCGTATTATAAATCTTAACCCTGTCGTTTCCATTAACATATTCTTCATACTCCATTCCTAATTGGCTAGTAGAGGATGTGTTAAACCATAACAGAGTCCCTTCTGCATCAAATATATATATAGCATTATCTGTCTGTGACAACGCTAATTGAAGCCTTTCTAAATGAATATTTTGTTTTTGTAAAAGTTCTTTTTGTTCAGTCAACTCATCTGTTTGTGCTGCTAATTCTTCATTTTGCACCTCAAGTTCTTCTCCCTGACTTCTCAACTCTTCTGCCTGCCTTCTCAACTCTTCGTTCTGAGTATTAATATCTGCTGTACGTTTTTTTACAATAATATCTAATTGAAAGTTCAGCTCTTTTAGTTTATCTAATTGATCTCTGAATCGAAAAGAGATAGATATTACAACTCCAATAATTAAAATTGCAAAACCTATTTTTAAAGAGTGTATAGCAAATGGACTTGGCGGAATGATGCAAAAATCAATAAAGAATTTAATTAAAAGAGATACAATAAAAATAATAAGGGATATGATAATAGGAGTTACATGTTCAACCTTTTTTGCTTTAGCATATGTTAAAATATTAATTAAAAACAGTATACCCAAAGCTATTACTACATATGATGCGACATACAAGCTTGAGGCATAATTATGAAATAGAATGTTAACTGCGGCAAGAAAGAAAAATGACCAACCTCCGTACTCGAAAATTTTATATGTTTTTTTATTAAAATTCTTTATTCTAAAAAAATTATTGAGGTATAACCCTAAAAAAGCCATTGCTACAGGAATAGAACTTTTTGCCATAACAACAAGCTGATCTAAACTAATATATTTCAAAAACATAAAGGGTGATCCTTCCAAAAAAACAAAAGGAGGAGTTGTAAAAAAAATAAAACATGCAAACAAAATTGGACTCTTTCTTCTACTGACTATTCCCATAGTGGAGCTAATAAGAAAAACCAGGGCAATAAATCCGAAAAACAGTCCTGTTGCAATTATATTAGTGTAACGATGTTTATCAAAATCCTCTAATTCTCTTACATGAATTGGCAATACTAAGGGGAAATCATTTGTTTCTATTTTTATCAAAAAAGCGACATCTTGCCCTGGCTCAATATAAAAAATATGCGCAGCAGAGTGTTTAGAGTAATTTTCAATTTGATTACCTATTCTATATCTATCGGCTAAAATTGAATCTAAATTATAAAATACAGCACTTATTAAATTATTTTCTACTTCTAAAACTAATTGTTTTTTTGCTGAATTTTTATTTTTGATTTCTACTGCTATCCACGCTGTACCACTAAACGGCTTCAAGCTCATTTTTTCGGGTGTAACTTTACGAAACTGATCGTACAAATCTGCGATTTCGGTAACGTCGATTGATTTAGATTTATCGACGAAGAGTCTTGTTTTAACATCAATATTGCTAACATCACTAGCTAATAAGCGTGTTCCAATAAGAAGAAAAAGAAATGTTCTAAAAAATTTCATTCTCAAAAGTGATTTAAAAAAAACTTGCTCAACCCAATCGCTCTCCATATATTAATTACAAAAACTGCTCCATAAATTTTATTATGGTAATATCCTAAAATTATATAATACTTAAAATCACCTTTCTTTAGCTTAATCAAGGCTAAATAAGGACCGCGCATTTTATGCAGGTTTTTTACAAAAATTGTTACAAAAAAGAAATAATTTACAGAGAGATAAATTCACTTTGCAATTAGTGATGTACGATTAATAACCTTATCAAACTAATAATCAAAATGATGTAGAGACGTCATAATATGACGTCTCTATTGATAATCAAAATATTACAGAGACGCCATGATATGACGTCTCTACATTAAACAAACGTATCTTATTCGTTTTTTAACCCTTCCTTGAAGTTTTCAATGCCTTGTTCTAAGAACTGTACAAATTCATCAGCATTCAAATTGTAAGCCCTTGGAGGCATAAGTATATTTTCCTCATTATCGAGTAAAACATAATAAGGTTGAGCATTTACATTGTATTTTGAAATTTGAAAATCGGCATATTTTTTCCCAATTGTTTTTTTCACTTTTCCATCACGTTCGCTAACAACCCAATCTTCTTCAGGCATATGTGTCTTATCATCGACATACAGGGCAACAATAATGAACTCTTCTCGAAGCAATCTTAAAACACGAGGGTCGCTCCAAACATTTGCTTCCATTTCGCGACAGTTGACACAACCGTGTCCCGTAAAATCGATAAAAACAGGTTTTCCAAGCTCTTTAGCACATTTCAGTCCCTGTTCATAATCAAAATATCCTCTTAGTCCATGTGGCAGTTGAAGAAAATCTCCATATTTTGGAGTTCCGCATTCAGCTTTATTTACTGTAGTTTTGGCTTCACCACTACTATATACCGAAATATTTGCAGTAGATTCATTTATTATTCTAGGCAAATCAAAATCTAAAGTTTGTTGTGGGGGTAGATATCCACTGAGCGCTTTTAACGGAGCTCCCCACATTCCCGGCACCATATATACAACAAACGTAAATGAGAGCATTGCCAGAAAGAGTCGTGTTACACTGATATACCCTGATTCAGAGTCGTGTTTAAATTTGAGTTTCCCAAGTAAATAGAGTCCTAATAGGGTAAAGCAAACAATCCAAATTGCAAGATAAACCTCCCTATCTAATAATCCCCAGTGATAAACTTGGTCGGCTACACTTAAAAACTTAAATCCTAATGCAACTTCAATAAATCCGAGAACAACTTTCACGCTATTGAGCCATCCTCCTGATTTTGGAAGGTTTTTTAACCACGATGGGAACAGAGCAAAAAGTGTAAAAGGCAATGCAAATGCAATAGAAAATGCAAGCATTGTCACTATAGGCTCCCAGATTTCTCCTTGTGTTGACTTAACAATGATTGTCCCAACAATTGGTCCAGTACATGAAAACGAGACCAAAACTAAGGTTAAAGCCATAAAAAAGGTTCCTATTACACCTCCTTTGTCGGCTTTTGAGTCTGCTTTGCTAACCATCCAGCTTGGTAATACTATCTCGAATGCACCAAAGAATGATGCTGCAAAAAACATAAATATCACAAAGAACAATATATTTGGTATCCAGTGGGTTGACAGCCAATTAAATATATCGGCAGTAACTGACTCACCTCCAAAAAAGTATGTGACTAAAATAATTGCTGCAATTGGTACAGTATATAGAATAATGATTGACAGACCAAATACGCTTGCTAAGAATTTGGATCTCGCTTTATCTTCACCGCTTTTTATGAAAAACGAAACTGTCATCGGCACCATCGGGAAAACGCATGGTGTAAGAAGTGCTGCAAAACCCCAAAGTATTGCTTCAATTATTACTCCCCAAATAGAACTCCTTTCATTTGTTCTTGTTTGTTGATCATCTGTAATAGATGTTTTGGGCTCTTCTTTAACTCTTAACTCAAATTCGTGTTCAGAAGGTGGGATGCAGTTTTCATCATCACATGCCATGAACTCAACATAGCCCTTAATAACAACGTTCTCATCACTTACTTTTACTTTCTGAACGAATATTGCCTCATTGGCGTAATAGCGAGTTGGAACGCCTGCCATTGGATCTTCTTGTTCAATAACTTTAGAGAGTTCCTCAACATTGCCTATAAATTCAACGCCTTCAGTTGGCTCAAAAACAAAACTTGTTGGAATAGAAATATTCCCCTCTGGCAAAAATTGAGAATAGAGATGCCATCCTTTGTCAATACTTGCAGTGCCCGTTACTTCATAAATGTCTGCTTCGACATTATCAATCTTAAAATTCCATTTTACAGGCTCTAACACCTGACTGAAAACAGACATAGATAGAGCACTCAAAAGACCAACAAATGTTGTCAAAATAAATTTTCTCATAGCGGATCTATTTATATAAAAATTTAAAACTATTTGTTAAAACAAATATGTTGCCACTTTTTGTAATAATTTTATGACTTACGTTCAAAACGGGTTTCCCTTTTATGGACGCTGTTTTGAAACATATTCACGTACAGCCACTGTATTTTTCAATAATAATTCTTGAATGTGCTACAAATATAAATTTTTTTAAGAGTTTATACGTGATAAATATTGATTCAAACGCTCAATAAATTTCCTTTTCTGTCGTGTACCTGCCACTCTAAATAGCTGCTCGAAGGGTCAGAAATTAATTTTATCCAAATCTTATATTTAAAACGCCATTTCCATAAAATGCTTATTACTCCTTTTGTAAGATATGCATGAAAATATGGGTGTACTCTAATTATGATTACTTTAGTTTTTGACACTTCTGCATAATAACTGATTTTGTTTTCCAACTCGTCTGATAGTAAAACTGTTGGTTGAACTTCACCTTTACCATGACATGCGGGGCATGTTTCAACTGTTTCAATATCTATAACAGGGCGTACACGTTGTCTAGTTATTTGCATTAATCCGAACTTAGATATTGGTAATATTTGATGCTTGGCTCTGTCTTTCTC
>JAAYQU010000049.1 GCA_012519055.1 Bacteroidales bacterium
AGTTATGTCAGATTCATGTTGATTTGGGAAACTTTTTTGATTTGTCATATTCAATTTATTGATTAAGTGTGGCAAATATAAGTTATTTTACATTTATACCAATGGTTTAGTCCTAATGTTCAAGCTGCTTTTATCAATAATTCGTGGGCAACTTGCCATGGTACTTCGTAACCGACAGCTACGTTTGCATGTACTATCAAGCCGTAATCGCTTGCAGAAAGAGTTAGGTTGGTTACCTGTGACGACAGAATTGAGGAGTTAGGCATGGTTATTATCTCATTTCGTGGTGTTTTTAAGCGTGTTACAAATGGCGTTTTTTCAATTACATCGCCAATTACCTCACCAAGCTTGATTCTGTCGCCAATTCTGAATGGTCGCATATATGTGATTACTAGTCCAGCGATGATATTGCCAATTGCGCTGCCAGAACCTAATGAAACTATTAGACCTACAAATACTGAAACTCCTTGAAAAACGCCTGAACTTGAACCTGGAAGGTATGGATATATCATTGCAATCATAAATGCAATTAACAAAAACCTGACAATGTTGAATGTAGGCATTGCCCAGTCGGGATAAAATCCTGGGATTTTAAGACGTTCTCCTTCGATTTCACTTGCCAAAAATTTCACTCCCCTGATCAAAAATTTTATCAAGTAATAGATTATGATAATCGTGAAAAGGTTTGGTATATAGCCTATTACAGATGCAAAGATTGATTTAAGGGGCGTAAGAATATATCCAAACAGAGTCATTGCCAGATGCTTTGTCTGCGGAAAAATAGAAAAAAGTATGGGTATAGATATAATTAACTGTATTAGAATAATTATATAACGAAATATGGAGAATAAAAACATAATGATCTGAGTTAATCTTTTAACAGTCAGCAACTCATAATCTCTAATAGAGATTGGTTTAAGTTTTTTCTCTGCATATCTGGCTACTCTATACCGAACTTTTCTGTATAGCCAATTTGTTCCGTAAATAAGTGCCACTTGGATAGCAATAACTAACAGAAAAAGCCCTATCCGTTTTAATATGTGTATAAAACTGTTTTTTTCATGTAGTTGTTTAACGACATTGACTATGGCATCTCTATCTTTTTTGGCAAGGGAATCTAACGACATGCCTAACCACATAGCATCTTCTTTTAAGACAGATGTTATTACCTTGTTGGCATACATAATTTCGATTTGTTCGCCATCATCAACCTCTAAAAGGTAGATTGAGTCGGGTTTAACACTACGAGTATCACCCAAGAGAAGAATATTGTGAGTGGTGTTAGCTACTCTGACAGGTACTGTAAAACCACCATAAGAGGTGTAAAAAATGCGTATCGTGTCATCTTCAATAACTACCGGCGTACCTTGAACAAATTGCTTTAAAGAGTCGATAATATCCTTTTTTCGTTGTTCGTGTAGAGAATCTGCGAAAAGCATACCTTTAGTTTTCTCTAACTCAAGCAGATAGCTGGCTTCATTTTGTTTAAGCTGTTGTATTTGTTCGGTTAGCTCAGCTATAATTTGGGAGTCGGATTTTTCGATATTTTCTTCTTTTATCCCTTCCAAAGCATCTTGCTCGGTTCCGAGTATTGCATCTGTGATTTTTGAAAGCTGCCCGTATGCAGGTGTTATAGCCGTAATGACGGCTATCTGTAATGCGAAAAGTAGTTTATATATCTTCATAAGTTTATATTAGTTAAAAGTTAAAAGTTAAAAGTTAAAAGTTTATAAAGTTAAAAGTAGAGACAGAGCATGCCCTGTTTTTACAAAAGTTGAAAGTGTTTGTTGCGACTTCCCTTCACTTCGATTACGCCCAGTGCACTACTTTTACCTTTCTCCTTGCACCTTTTACCTTTATATTTATTTCATTAGGAACATTTTTCCGAACTCTTTGTTGAAAAATTTGTCGATATTTGATGATCGATGTTCAATATTTGTGCCATCAATTGTTGATATAACCCTAAAAAAATAGACACCATTTGCCAATCTGTCACCGTACTGGTCTGTGCCGTCCCATGCAAATTGTGTTAGGTTTTGACCGATTCGTAATGGTCCAAGCTCCGACATCTCAATTTCGCGGACAACTCTGCCCGATACGGTAAAAATCTGTATCCTTAATTCATCGGGCAACCTGTGTCCTGTGATTGTAAAGGCAAAACGTGTGCTTGTGGTAAATGGATTTGGATAATTAAGCAAATGCGTTATGGTACTGCGATTTACAACCTCAAAGCGGATTGCGTAACTGTTGTCGCCAGCCGTGTTGCCGGTTATATCTTTTGCTTTAACTTGCAGTTCGTAAAATCCGTCTGTATCGAAAATGGGATTCCATATTACCTTACACTCGTTTAATGTTCCTGTTGAGGGATACCAATGCAGGCGATTTGCAGCCATTTCGATATCGAACCATATACGTTCGGCTGTTTCGGTATCGGGCTTGAGTAGCCAAATTTCAAATACCGATGTGTCGTTCAATGGTATATACGGATTTTGGTCGTTAAGCGTTATTGTGATATCGGGGCGCGAGCTTACGATTTCGTTATTCATAACGTGTCTGCCGTCGAACATAACGGTTAAAATTGGTTGCCTATCGTCAGGGGTAACTCTGAAGGGCTTCCAGCCGATATTGTTAAATGTAAAAGGTTCGGGAAAGCTTTGCAGTTTAGTGTTCGGGTAGTTTGCTTCAATTTGTAAGAAGTTGTTGCCACTGTTTTGCAAAGTACTAAACTTAATGGTGTCAATATATGAGCTAAAAGGCTGAAGTGAATCTATTGTAACTATACTCTCTTCAAACGCCTTTGTATCAGACTTTAAGTACTTGTAGTTTACCTGAAATTGGTCGGCTTTCTGTTCTGTAACATTTGTAATCGCAACAGCTAAGGCGAGAGAGTCGCCCTCTATCAGCTTGTCGGCGTGAAATGAGTAGCCTCTGTTTGGATTTATCGCCAACTCGGGATACTGTACATATTCGATCATAAACTTTTCAGGTGGAACGGGTGTCTTTTGCTGCAAATCGTAAGTGAAATACTCGAATTTTAAATAATTGATTTCCAGATTGTTAATAAACGAAATATCATAAACGCTATCTTTTACAGTTAGCGAAGCTATTAGCGAGTCGGCTGATGTGGCTGATTTTGCATAAATGTTTAACAAAACGCTGTCACTGCTTTGATAATCAGATATTTTAGGACTCCAGTTTAAGGTGCCCCACTCCCTTGCAGGTCCAATCCAAGGGGTTGTCATAAAACCGTAATAGAAATTTCCCGTCAAAGTTTTTTCTATTGAAATAATTGCGTTTTCGTTGTCGCCAACGACCTCTTCGGCAAAATCGGGGAACCCTTTTTTGCCAACAAATATATAGGGATAATTATTTGGGATAGTGCGTATTGCCGTTGCTCCCATTGTTTCAAACGCCAGATAATCATTGTTTGTCCAGGTCTCGAATTGAGCATTACCAACAGAATATGCCAGAACATAATTGCCATGTTCAACCACATTATTCAAGAAGTTTACCATATTGCTGCGACCTGTTTCGTTTGCCTGAAATGTGAAATAGTTGTTTGGTCGCGTTCGTGGAAAACATATTGGATAATCGATGTGTCCGTAATCACCTCTGTCCGATTTCCACGGTGTTATGGTTATAGAATCAATAACTACTAATACTATTGAAGCACTACCTGCACATGAGCCGTAATCTTGGTTTCCGTCAATATCGAAATTTATGTAGTTGACCATGCTGCCAGTTGCCGAGCCAATATTGTTGCATCTTAGTTTGCGTGGTGTTGACACAAATTGTAATTCGTTGTCGTGGTTGTATTCCATAAATTTAAGCTCATTGCTACTAAACTGACTTTGATTTATTTGTGCCCAACCTGTTTTAGTCCCCGATTTCACAAACGTTGATGAGTGCCACACCATCTGTTCAGTATCCGCCAATTTTTTAGCAACACGCCAAAAATATGGCTTAGCAAAGAGTAACTCTTGCTCTACCTCATATTCAACAACACCGCCACCAGATTGTATTGTTTTAGAAACGGTGTTTGATGGCTCAAAATCGGGCTGCGTAGAGAATTGAAATTCATACGATTGTACTTGCTCGAAAGGATTGCCAGTAGAGGCTTTTAATACCGTCTCAGTTTGACTATGCAGTGCAAAATTGAGCGGATAAATAGGATATATATCGGTCGAAGCAATTGAAAAACTTATGGTTTGTTGATTATTTGTTTCCGAAAGCTCCTCAATTTCGTTTAAATAATCTAACATAACATTTATTCGATTAATTCCCACAGCATTAGACCTGTCAATCGGGAAGTAAATCATAACTGTATCACTGTAATAAAGTTTATCTAAATAAACAATTTTTGTTTGCGTTTGTCCATTTGGTAACAACCGCTCGGCATAAATACTTAAACTATCAGACAGTGCTCTTCCAACGTTTGCTGCGATAATATTCACAGCAAAAGAATCAATCTCGGTTGTAACATTTTGAGGAAAAAGTTTTACGGAATTCTCTCCTAACATAGGGTCGGGCAAGGACCACGTAACAGGTACTACCGCAGGGTCGCCATGAAATATAAACTCTAAACAGTTGCTAATCATGTATGGCGTCGGTGTCTCGTTGAGTAAATCTCTATTTGCTTGCAGAATGCTTTTACCAAAACTTTCGCCGTAGAGTTTCCAAGCAATATTTTTGTAAAACTCTTGTGCGTAACGATTTAAATAGCTGGGATAACCCAAATGTACACTAGCAAGAAACACTATTGCGCCACGATTTGGTGTTAATATCCAATTTTCGCTTACTGTCCTAACTCCCGAATTGAAAAGATCTCCTGAGTAGCACGAGTTTGCTATTATCAATGGGTATTTTCCTTGATTGTTGAACGATTCGGGTTCATCTATATTCTGGTCGAAACCACCTGTCCAGCCGTGACCAAAGAAAGTCATCAAAAGTGGGCCGTTTTCTATTATTGAGCGAATACTGTCTGATTGTGAGCCAATAATAGGTAAAGAACTGTTTTTTAGGAAAGTGCTTACAAATCCTCCAAAAAGAGTATCGGTTATGATTGTTTCGTAGCCTCTCAGATAACCGGCAAATAGCTGTTGCTCCTGTGCATTGTTGCCACCGCCCATATGCAAAACATTTTTCGCCCCCAACGATGGTTCACGTTCAGCATGTTCTCTTACTTTATTAAGATAGGCGTTAACATCTTCATTTGTGAGGGCAGCCAATCGTCCAACCATTACTTCAGGAATTTTGTCATTTTTTGTCAGTCGGGTGGTTAAAAGCATATCCGAAGGCGGTGCTCCACAAACGGGAACTAAGTTTAAATTCCCCAATTGCGGGTTTGCTCGTAATCTTCCCAAGGCAATGCCTTTACCAATTAGAAACAGATATGTTGGTTTTGGGTGTCCACTTTCAATATAACTTTTAAGGAAGTATCTGATAGCCAAAGGGTGTCCGTTTATTCCGTAGGCGTAGCGATTGTATAAAACATCAACGTCAACGGCAAATCCCCCGCGATATGAGGCGTATTGTTGTGCGCTTGACATTAACGATGAGTGTGTTACTACTATAAAGTCAGCGGAGATTTGACTATAAACCATTTGTGCTGGTTTTATTTTTGAAGCCAATATTGTATTTGGCGTCAATCCCACATTAATAACCAGTTCGCTATCTGAGGCTGGTATAGTTACAGCCCAACCTACTGTTGTGTAAGTTGGGATTAGTCGCCAATTTTTGTTAGGAATATAAATTGTAGGTTGTTGATTTTCAGTTAGCCCTGTGAAGATAATTTTTCTCGGTTCATTTGAACCCTCAATTTTGTATCGTGTTTGCTTATCCGGAGAAATATTAAACAGTGCAGGATAATCAACTTCTATCACCGCAACAGCCATTCGGTCAACCGATAGCGACAAATCGTTTATACTTTTAAACTCCAATATCAGCGATTGTCCAACGTCAGAGGCATTGGTAAAAAACTCTCTGCTAATTTTTTTTCTTCCACTAAATGTTGTGTCTAAAAGAACTGTTGTGCCATGTTTTATTTGCAGGTGATGGTTATATCCTGTTGGTGCGGGAGCATCGCTTATGCCAACAACTGTGGGCTTAAATCTAATAACCCCCTCGTTTGCTTTATTTTCAAGAGCAACTGTACGCGAAGTTGTACCTCCAAGGCTAATCTCGGGCAACGAAAACCAACCGTCAGATGTGCCAAATTCGGGACCTATCTCGTCGCTGTAAAATCTGCCTTGTTGTTGGTAAATAATATCTCTATATCCGACTGTTATTTGTGGTGCGCTACTGTTGCCGGAATAGCTTATTGGCTGATATCGTAAGTTTGAAAAACTGTTGTTCCATGTTAAAAAATAGGCTGAAGTATCGGTAACCTGCGAGAAGTGCGGATTTGTTTGCGACAGCGGTGTGACGTACATTCCCGTATCAAGCCAGCCATCGTTTTTTTGACTGATAAATTCGATATACTCAATGCTTCCTTGCGTTTCTCCCTTAATGTAAATGGGTATCTCCTCTCCGCGGAAAAAAATCTGCACATTTTGCGGAGCAAAGGCACTAACGGGAATACCCGCCTGAGTCAGAGCAGCAACAGGTACTTGCACTATTCCATCTGTGGCGCTGAATATTTTAAAATAGCTCTGGGAGTCGTTTATCCAACTATCGGTCTGCTGCGCTTTTAGTGAAAAAACAACAAGAAAACTAACTAGTAAAAAAGATATTCTGCGGAATATTCTTACCATAAAGGGTATATTTATTGTCGAATTAACCAATAAATTCTTGAAACAAAACAAGCTCAAAAATAGTGTTTTTTCGGTATATTCGACATTTCAAACTTAATTTAAAATCAATATGTTAAATTATGTAACAAAAAACATTTCAAATAAAATTACGTTTATATTTACCTTTGTCTAAACTAAAACAATGAAAGTATGAAAGCTATAGAAAAATATTTACATGGAGATGTAAAAAAAACGATTAGGACCGATGGCTTTTGCTCCGACGTAAAAGGAAGTTATGTTATAAAATCACAATCACGTATAATTTTGTTTTTTGTATTATTCTTTGCGCAGATAACCAATCTTGTAACAGCGCAAGATAACAAATACGTTTGGTTTTTTGAAAAAGGATACACCGAGAGTGATATCCTCTACAAGCCACAGGATTACATAGAACAAGAAAAGATTTTTGATGATTTGATAATAACCGCACCATTAGAAACCAATGTACTATCGCCTGTAAACGGAACTATTTCGCGTTTCCAATATACGTATTTTAATAGTCTGAGTTCAAACGTTGTATTTGGAGAGAAACCAACAAATTATAAGGCTGATTCACTGCTTTTTGCCAAGCAATCAACCTATGATGTTAAATTTATTTCAGTATCAATTTCAATAAAAACCAATGACGGTAAGGTTATACATATCAGCGGAATAAGACCAGTCAGAAGTTTCAAAACTGGCGAAAGAGTTAAAGCAGGAGATATTATTGGTAAAATTGGTTACTTCTACAACAAGATTAGTAAACCTGCTATTCGTTTTAGCATTACTGAAAAAGAGAAGCCAATCGATCCGATGTCTCCCTTTGGTTTAAAGAGTAGTTTTGTTGATTTTAAAGCAAAAGAGGTAACCTTTTTATCGAAAGAGGAAGCGAATTACGACTTCGATCTGTTTATCGGTGCGCTGAAAGAGATTATGCCCGATATTTATGACTATGTTTCTGAATCGGATTTTGAAAAGTTTGTAACCTCGAAAAAAGAGGAGTTAAACACACAGGTTCACATTCGTGATTTTGAGAGAGTTATTGTAAACACAATTAATATAATTCGCGACAGCCATTTAAGTATACTTTCGCAGTCTTATTCAAATAAAGACCCATACAGAGCGACTATCTCTTTTGGTTGGCTTAATGATTCTTTATTTGTAACACGAACAACGCTTGATAATTCAAAGTATTATAAAAGGAAGATATCTGAAGTTGATGGGATAAGTGCAGATTCTCTAAAAAAATTAATAAAAACCTATACTAGATCTGCAGGCGGATATGTTGTCAGTGTTCCGGAATTTGCTTTGCTGACAGTTGGTCATCTAGATTATTTCCTATATGGTCAAAATGCGGCAAGCGACCATAGTCTGAATATTAAATTTGATAACGGCGAAATCAAATATTTTGAAGGCATAAAAACCTCTCCGGGTTCATGCGTACCTTTATTTCCAGACTGGAAAGAATTTTACCTTACAAACCGTTATCGTGAAAAATATTTAGTCGATAGTTTAGATAAGCAAACTGCATATATCGGGTTGAGTACGTTTGAATTAAATGAAGTTGAAACTGATAATATAGAAAGTTTTATAAGAGAGATTTCACAAAAAGAGATTCCAAATCTAATTATAGATTTGCGAAATAATCCGGGGGGATATGCATCGGTACTTTCCAAACTCTTCTCTTTTATTGCTCAAGAGCCATTTTATCTTGGCTGCTATACGAAAGTTAATAAGAGAGGCGGATATGAGTATTTTAGCCATTCCTTGAATGATAAAGACAATACTTCTATATTGTTTCCCGATTATCACAAAATGCCCGATAGAAACGGTTTTTACAAATATTACAGAAACGAAATTCAGCCCGATACAACAACTAATTACAAAGGCAGAGTATATGTTTTAACAGATGAAAGATCATTTTCTGCATCAACAGACTTTGCAGGATTATTAAAAAAATATCGGCGTGGTGTAACTGTAGGTCGGGAAACAGGCTCAACGTATCATCAACTAAAAGCAATAAGATTTACCAATTTAAGATTGCCAAACTCAAATATTGATATCAGAATTCCAATGGTTAAGACTGTATTTGACACTGTTGTTAATAATACTTTCCCTTGGGGGCGCGGTGTACTGCCTAATTACGAAGTGAAATTAACTTTAGAGGAGTTGGCTTATGAAAATGGAGACACCATATTAAACTACACCAAAACCTTAATATCTGAAAACAAATACATTATAGAACAGGAAGAGACAAGTTCTGAAACCGTCTCAGAAACCACCAATAAAACAAAACAGGCAATTGCTGTGGCAACTTTGTTGCTTGTGGTTGTGTTGATAGTGATTTTTAAAACACGACGTGGGAAAAAATGAAAATTGTTTTTTATGTTTGTGGGAAGCCAATCCAAATTTTAATTATACCGAATTAGGTACAATTAAAAGAAAACGACTGATAGCAATAACTTTGTTGTTTTGATCAAAATAGTAGCTGTTGATGTGATAGCCTCTTTTATTGCTTTCAACACTTCGACTACGCTCAACGCAACGCTTTACAAACTTTTAACTCAATTAATATGAGAGCATTTGGAAATATTTACAGGTCGGTGAAATATGTGATAATAACTATTATTGCTTTTTTTGTTTTTCAGTCATGTACTTCGGAAAAGAAACTGCCAAATAGGAACAATCAGATTTTTAAAGAGAATTATACATATTTCGCAAATGATGAGTTAAAGATTTCATTAAAATATTTTGCTGATTACGATTTTCAAGAAGTTTATGACCGTAACATAAAACGTTCTTATGACAGCCGTGTTATGAGAAAATATTTCAAAAAGAAATATTTTGTCTATGCTAACAAAACATTTATAGAGCCTTTATTTGAAAGTGCTCTTTTTATCGTACCTGAAGCTAAGTTTAACAAATCAGATTTAAGGTCGTTTACTGAACACAAATTGGAAAATCAAAATATTTTTTATCAACACGTTGATAGCTTGGATTATACAAAGTATAGAATATATCCGTATGCCGAGCAGAACAGTTTTCTGCTTTTTGCATATAAAGCAAAAAACAGGTCGCATTTTTTTAATATTAAAGAGTTTGAAAATTATATTTTTCCTTCGTTAACAATGGGTGCGAACTATAAAAAACATGTTCTGCAATCTCCATTCGATGCGGCTAATCAATCATTTTTTGCAATTGACAGCTCACTGAACTATCTTGCTCCTGTTGCAATGTTGGAAATGTATAAAAAGCAGTTTGAAGAGCAGTACCATGTGTATATTCAGGCATTAGCAACATATACCTCTTTTGTCGAAAATCACGACTCTTTACAAAATTATTTAAAATTCTGGATTGATAATACAAAATATCGGCTAAATAGAGATATTTATTTCGATACCTCAAAAATGGCTTTTGATGAGAGTTTTATCGAGCAGTTGAAAGTTATTGCCGATACAAATCGGGTAATTATGCTTAACGAAAATCACTTTGTTCCGAAAGACAGATTGATGATGTATAACTTGCTGGATTTATTTGCAAAGAGGGGATATAAGTATCTTGCGATCGAAGCTATTTGGGAAGATGGAGACACCTTAACTCAAAGAGGTTATCCTATTTTATCGTCAGGATTTTATACCCGTGAACCGACCATGTCAAATATGATTAGAAAAGCTATCTCTTTGGGATTTAAGATAGTAAATTACGATGCGTGGAAGGGAAATAGAGATTCTTTGCAGGCGAGAAACATCTTTGAAAAAACAATACAACAAGATAGTAGCGCGAAAGTTTTAGTACATGCCGGTATTGGGCATATTAACGAAACAAGAGAACATGGTAAGAGAAAAAACATGGCAGGCTATTTTTACGATATTTCCGGAATCAATCCATTTACAATAGATCAATTAGAGTTTATGCCTCTATTGCATTTGTTTGAAAATCACTACGTAGGGATTATACAAAAAAATGATTTCCCACAAAATGGAAAAGTTATTAATGTAGATGCCTATCTTTTGAACAATCTTGATTTCGAGAATGATTATTTCGGCAATTCAAGAGAGACCTTTGTCGTAAAAATAGACTCGCTCGATAATCCCTATGAAGATGAAACTTTTGTTGCATATTTGTACATAAAAAGTGAATATGAGCAACATGCCAATAAAGCAATTCCAATATCTGTAAAATTAATTAACTATCGACAAGAAAAGGTAATATATAAAATAGACTTATGTGACAAAAACGAACTGCTGTTCATAGTTCGCGACAGATTTAACCAAATTGTATTTGTAAAACCAGTTTCGTTAATAAGATAATAGTAAAGACGGAGCATGCTCCGTCTCTACGATACTTTACAAACTTTTAACTTTTAACTAACCCAATGAAAGCAAAAACATTTCCAATTTTAGCAACACTATTATTAGTATCCAATTCGCTACTCTTCTCGCAAAACGATTGGGAAAATCCCCGTGTTTTTAAAATCAACAGAGAGGATGCCCGTGCAACATTCTTTTCGTTCGATTCCGAACAGCAAGCAATAACAGGCGATTTAAACGCAAATGCCAACATAAAAACTTTAAACGGAAAGTGGAAGTTTAACTATGTAGGCAGAGCCTCGCAACGCCCAACAGATTTTTACAAAACCGATTACGATGTTTCGTCTTGGGACGATATTGATGTTCCGAGCAATTGGGAATTGAGTGGCTACGGCTACCCGCATTATTTGAATGTAGAGTATCCGTTTAAACGTAATCAGCCGTACATTGCCGATGAGTACAGCCCTGTAGGGTCGTACGTTACTTTCTTCAACCTGCCAGCAAGCTGGAAAGATAAGGAGGTTTTTATTGAGTTTGGTTCTGTTAAATCGGGATACTACCTGTGGATCAATGGCAATAAGGTTGGATATAGCCAAGATTCAAAACTTCCGTCAGAGTTTAATATTACGAAATATTTGGTCGAAGGTGAAAACAGATTGGCGGTTCAGGTATTTCAGTTTACAGATGGTAGCTACCTTGAAGATCAAGACTTTTGGCGAATTTCAGGGATACAAAGAGATGTCAGGCTCTATGCGAGAAACAAATTACACGTTGCCGACTTTTTTGCTAGGACCTCGCTTTCAGACAATTACCAAAATGGAGTTCTCGATTTAAACGTTTTGATTAAAAACTACAATAGTAAAAATGTATCGAAACACAATTTAGCGTATAAAATTGAAGATGCTCTCGGAGATGTAATTGCTTCCGAGAGTGCGGTTGTTGGTGTTAAAAAAAATGCATCAGAAGCTGTTAATTTTAAGCATGTTATAAGTGATGTAGAACAATGGTCGGCAGAGATTCCTAATTTGTACAGGCTAACAATTGTTTTGTCCGACCAGAACAACAGGGCTCTCGAGTATATATCTACAAAAATAGGTTTCAGAAGTGTTGAAATAAAGGGTGGTCAGTTATTAGTCAACGGTCAACCTATTCTTTTAAAGGGTGTTAACAGACACGAACACGATATGCATTACGGACATGTTGTTGACGAAAAAATGATGCGTAAAGACTTGGAGCTTATGAAACAACACAATTTTAATGCTGTTCGTACCAGTCACTATCCCAACAACCCTGTGTGGTACAAACTATGCGATGAGTACGGCATCTACCTGTACGACGAGGCTAACGTAGAGTCGCACGGATATGGCTATGCAAGAGAGCACACATTGGCAAACAAGCCTGAATGGGAAGCTGCTCATATCGAGAGAATTATGAATATGGCAAAAAGGGATAAAAACCATCCTTCTATTATTGTTTGGAGTATGGGCAACGAAGCCGGCACAGGACCCACGATGCTCAATGCGTACAAAATGCTTAAAGAGTTTGACGATAGTCGTGTTGTGTCATACGAAAGAGCCGAAATGGAAACCGATGTGAAAGAGAGACATACAGATATTGTCGGACTGATGTATTGGTCTGTTAAAAGCTTGAAAAAATACTGGGTGGGAAGAGACCCAGACCGCCCCTTTATTTGGGCAGAATATTCTCACGCTATGGGCAATAGTAACGGACACTTTCAGGATTATTGGGATTTTGTTGAATCGGAGCGTCAAGTACAAGGTGGCTTTATATGGGATTGGGTTGACCAAGGCTTGGCAAAATATGACGAGCACGGCAAACTCTATTGGACTTATGGCGGGCATTACGAGCCCGAAGGGATAAACCACGACGGAAACTTTTGTCTGAATGGAGTTATCAATGCAGACAGGACAGTCCATCCTGCTATCTACGAAATTAAAAAAGTGTATCAAAACATCGGTTTCAGCAATCTTGATATCGATAAAAACAAAATCACCATAAAGAACAAATACTTTTTTAAAAATACCGAATATTATCTGTTCAACTGGGAAATAGTTGCAGACGGAAAGATTATACAACAAGCCCCATTGGTTGTTCTAAGTTCTATTAACCCGCAAGAAGAAAAAATTGTCGATTTAGATATTAACAAACTTGACCTGAACAAGTACAACGAAGTGCTTTTCAATATTTATGCCGTTAATATGAAAGAGACTATAGGAGTACCATTTGGGCATATCGTAGCTTCAGAACAGTTTATCATTAAAGAAGCCGATTTGAAACCCGATTTTTATAAAGGCGATAAAAAAGTTACAGTTTCCGAGAATAAAAATGAAATACTTTTGTCGGGCGAGAATTTCTCTATAAAATTCGATAAAAATATAAACGCAATAAACAGCTATATACTAAACGATTATGAAATTCTTGAAGCTCCGCTAACAGCCAACTTTTGGCGCGCTCCAACCGATAACGACTACGGCAACGGAATGCAAAAACGCTGTGCCGCATGGAAAAATATTGTTGAAGAGAGCAAAAACTACAAACACGAAATTGTTACAACGGCTGACAGCAGTATTGTTTTAAAAACCTCGCAAATTTTAAATAACAACTACGGAACCCTTGATATTGACTATCAAATTGCCGGAAACGGACAAATTATTGTTTCGTACAAATACACACCTTCAGATACTACAATATCCGAAATTCCAGTTATAGGAATGAAAATGCAATTAAAAAAGTCGATTAACAAATTGCAATATTACGGTCGCGGTCCTATGGAAAACTATATTGACAGAAACAGTGCATCGTTTATAGGGTTGTACAATTCGACTGTACAGGGGCAATATTACCCCTACGCCCGTCCGCAAGAAAACGGATATAAAACCGACACAAGATACCTTTCGCTTACAAATATTTTCAATCTAGGCATTAGAGTTGATGCTATTGATAATTCTTTATGTTTTAGTGCCTTACACTACTCCATTGCCGAATTAGACGAAGGACCTAAAAAAAGGCTAAGAACAATAAAAGATGTTAAGGAAGGCAACTTTACCGAGCTACGCATAGACCACAAAATGATGGGATTGGGTGGAGACGATAGTTGGGGATCAAAACCTTACAACATACATCGTATATTTCCTAACAAAACGTACAGCTATAGTTTTTGTATTACTCCTTTACTGTAAAAGCAATGAGTAATTTTTTATTTATCAGTTGAATGTCAGGATAATGTAGAGACGGAGCATGCTCCGTCTCTACTTCTTAATATTCCTTAACTCCTTATACCGATTGGACATACACGATAGTCCAAACTTCACTATTGTTCGTTTGAACAATGTGTCTGTAACATCGGTATTTACAATTGTAAAATTTTAAAAAGATTAGGCTATTTTAAAATTACAATTGGTATTAATGGTTCAGAAACAAAAAAAATCAGTATAAATCCGTCTAAACTGTGTTTTCTGTGCTCCTAAAAAGGGCATTTGTAGCAAAATAATTTTGAACTGAATTACTTTTGTGCTTACTTTGTATATACCAAAATCATAAGAAACATGGAAAGTGAAAAACAAGTCAATTCAGGATATTACAACAAATCCGATTATATCTGGATATCGGTTGCCTCAATATTTTTGATAGTTCTTATAATCATAGGTTTAACCCGGGAAAGTGTTCAGGAGCCATATAATCAAGGGATAAATATTATTCCGAAACCCAACAGTATTATTATGGGAGAGGGTGTTTTTGAAATAAACAGAAAAACGGTTTTTGTTGTTGCAGAGAGTTTGCAAACAGTGAAAACTATAGTAAATCTGAAAAACAAGATAAAAACAGCCACTGGATTGAATTTAAAAACGGTCACTGTAAAGCCCAAATCAAATTTTATTGAGATATTTTTGGATCATGCAGACACTAATGGAACAGAGGGTTATACATTAGTAGTTAAACCAAATTTCGTAAAAGTTAGCTCTTCGGCATTAGCGGGAATTCATAATGGATTACAAAGTCTTTTGCATCTTTTACCTGCAGAAATAGAGTGTCTTAGAAAAAAGGCTACAGTTGATTGGCTTATACCTTCGGTAACAATAAACGATTCTCCCCGTTTTCGCTGGAGGGGCATGCACTTAGATGTTTGCCGTCATTTTTTACCTGTCGAGGAAATTAAAAAGCATATAGACATGATTTCCAGATATAAGCTAAATACGTTGCATTTGCACTTAACAGATGATCAGGCGTGGCGTATCGAGATAAAGAAATATCCTTTGTTGACTCAAATTGGCTCGAAAAGAATTGAGGGCGAGGGGTTTGAGCATAGTGGATATTACACACAGGAGCAGATTAAAGATATCGTTCAGTACGCAGCCGACCGATTTGTAAATATTGTTCCCGAAATAGAGATGCCGGGACACGCTTTAGCTGCATTGTCGGGATATCCGAACCTATCGTGTACAGGAGGACCATTCACTCCGCGTATTATTTGGGGAGTGGAAGAAGATGTTTTTTGTGCAGGAAAAGAGGAGACCTTTCAGTTTTTGGAAGATGTTATTAACGAGGTGGTTACGCTGTTTCCATACGAATATTTTCATATCGGAGGCGATGAATGTCCAAAAGACCGATGGAAAGAGTGTGAACTATGCCAAGAACGTATTAAAAATGAGAACCTTAAAGATGAGCATGAATTGCAAAGCTACTTTGTAAAGCGAATTGAAAAGGTTTTGCTATCGCATAATAAAAAGATGGTTGGTTGGGATGAAATTCTTGAAGGAGGGTTGGCTTCATCTGCAACCGTAATGTCGTGGCGTGGAGAGCAGGGAGGAATAGAAGCAGCCAATATGGGACACGATGTTGTTATGACACCCGGAAGTCACTGTTACTTAGACCATTATCAAGGCTCGCCTAAGGTCGAACCCGTTGCGATTGGTGGTATGACAACCTTAGAGAAAGTTTATAGCTACGAACCGATACCAGATAAAATAAATCCCGAAAATACTCACCATATACTCGGAGCTCAGGGAAACAATTGGTCTGAATATCTTTATAAGCCTGAGAGAGTCGATTATATCGTATATCCACGCATTTTTGCATTAGCAGAAGTTAATTGGACAACACCAGAATTGAAAGACTTTAATTATTTTCTCATGCGACTTGATAATCATCATGTTCGTATGGATTTGAAGAAAATTAATTATCATATTCCGTTACCAGAAGGTCCTGCAAATGTAGAAGCATTTGTAGATTCTATCATTATTGCATTTACAACGTCACGAGATATAGATATTGTTTATACAACTGATGAAAGTGAACCTCACCATAAGTCTGAGCGCTATGAAAGACCGTTGGTTTTTAAGGAAAGTGCTATTTTAAAAGTGGCAACCGTGTTAAAAACCGGTAAAACAAGTCCGGTAAGGACAATAAATATCATTAAGCAAGAGTACGCGCCATCAGTAAAATCGGAGGAAATTACAAATGGGATAAAAGTTTCTCTAACCAATGGAATATTCCGCAAAGTAAGCGATATTGACAAAGTCAAAGAGTGGGCAGATACAACTATTGAAAATATGAACCGTTTTCATAGACTTTTTAATATAAAAAAACCTTCTGCCGCTATTGCTACAGGATTTATTAAGATTCCTGAAAATGGTGTTTATCGGTTCTCCACAAATGCCGATCACTTTTATATAAATGATAATCTGCTGATTAACAATGAGGGAGAGGTGAAAAAATATTCCCGTAACGACGCAACAATTGCTCTTGAAGCAGGACTACATCGTGTAAAATTTATTGTTATTAATGGTATAACTGGAGGCTGGCCCCAAGCCTGGAATGGTCGCTGGTTAGATATATCAACTGACGGAAAGAATTTTACGGCTGCGGAGTTTTATTAGAGTTTATAATGTGCTAAATATCAAATACATGTAGGAAAATGTATCCGCATTCTTTAATTGTGCAAGTGCCACTTGCACAAATTATTTGGTATCATTGTATCAGTTAAAAATTAAGCAAGCCAAATTTTTTCTCTAAAGACTTAGAGTTTTGGTCTTTTTGGGATAGAATCGTACCTTTGTTTGTCCGTAGGACAACATATGATTAACCATAGGCGCAAGCCTATGGGTGTGCTACAGCACACAACCCCACCCGTAGGGTGGCACATTGCTTTATCGCATAGTGTCGCCCTACGGGCGAAAGTCGAGGGGGGGACACCGTTTCCGTAAGATAAATCTTACGGTTAATCACATATTGTCCTACGGACAATTCCTAATTCCGACCTCACTTCGATGGTTTTTGAGCCTGTGTTTCGGTGGTTATTGAGCCTGTCAAAATATAAAATCAGTGACCGTTTCCCAGTGCACCGCTCGGCTCCCACTTGTACCTTGCACCTTTTACCTTGTACCTTTCTTGCACCTTCTACTTGTCTATCACCTAAGATAAGTTCTCAAACTTCTCAAGCATCTGATTATTCAAACCATTTAAAAAGTCGACAACGCTCATTCGCTTTTTCCCTGCTTGTTGTAGTTCAGTGATATGATACCAACCATCTGATACTGCAACTTTTATGCTGTCTTTGTTGCTTACTACTGTACCTATTCCTTTATTGTTGTTTGAATTTTCATAAAAGCCGTCGTATATTTTTATTCCAACTGTTTTGTCAGCCAAAACCGTCTCTGTATAAGCACCCGGATATGGGTTTAATCCTCTAATGAAATTGTGAATTACCTCGCCCTTAGCGTTCCAATTAATACGACAAAATTCTTTGTCTAATTTCGGCGCGTTTTTTAATTTTTCGTTCTCCAAAACATTTTGCGGAGTCTCCTTATAGCTACCCTTAACAATTGATTCGACCGTGTGATGTAGAACCTTAGCGCCCTCAATCATCAATTTATCGTGCAGTGTTCCAGCGTTGTCGGTGGGGAGTATAGGAATCTCTTTTGAGTCGATAATGTTTCCTGTATCTATTTCGTGTTTCAGGAAAAAAGTTGTTACACCTGTTTTTGTTTCACCGTTGATAATAGCGTGGTTTATAGGCGCAGCTCCACGGTATTGCGGTAACAAGCTCGCATGCAGATTGATAGAGCCTAAGCGTGGCAGACTCCAAACTGATTCAGGCAACATTCTGAATGCCACAATTACCGCCAAATCAGGGTTTAAGAGCGCCAAAGCTTCTATAAAATCGCTACTTTTCAGATTTGTTGGTTGCAAAACCGGAAGACCTACCGATTGAGCAAACTCCTTAACCGGAGTGGGAGTGAGCTTCTGTCCGCGTCCGCGAGGTTTATCGGGAGCTGTAACAACAGCAACTATATTAAAATGTTGGTGCAATATTTTAAGTGACTCCACAGCAAAGTCGGGTGTTCCCATGAACACTATCTTAAAATTATCAGCTGTCATCGACGATTTATTTTTGCTTTTCGTAAACCCTTATTGTATCAACTATTAAGTTTGCGGGCAAATTTTCGGTTTTTTCAAGCAATACGCTCGACAAACCCAAGTATAATGGATGTCTTGGAAGTATTCCAGAATATTCGGCTACGGTATATCCGTTTATTTGCCACCTTAAAAAATTATGACCCCATTCAAGTGAATACAAAAAGTTTGATGCCAGATTTATTCCGGTTATTGTTTCCTCAAAATCGGGTTTATTTTGGTTTTTAAAAAAGAGTCTGACTTTTAATCCTTTTTTCGAGCCAGAGCAAAAAACTTCGATATGTGGAGTAATTGTTTCTGATCTTAAAAACATAGCATGAATGACCTCTTTTGATGATGTCATTCGGGCAAGAACCTCTATTTTGCCCTCTTGGAACCTAAAGCTGTGACCAGTATTTATCATTCCCGAAGTGTATTCAAAATCGCGCATTTTAAATCCAGAAGAGACCTGCCAACGTAAACCTCTAACATTCTCTTTTCTGGTTTCGATATTTATGCAACCGTCCTCAAATTTTAAATTTTTACCGTCTGTGTGAAACTGCAAATTTCCTTCTGGGACATAGCTTCTGCCTTGCAAATTTAGCATCCCTTGGAAAGGAATAGGTATCCACTTACTGTCATCAAAACCTTCAAAAGTATCTTCGAATATTGGATTCCACTCTCTTGTAGCATCAAACTTGTTAGATTTTAGGAGTTTGAAATACCAATTAATTTCTTTGTCTGATTTAAGCTCTTTCAGCTCTTGTTCGTTCCTATAACCTTCTGACTTTTCAAATTTTTTGGGATCTAACAAATATTCTTTTCTATCTTTAAATTCGTCTGAGTTAATATACGATTTTAGCTCGTTATAACGATTTAAAGCAGAGCCGTTAAGAACCTTTTGATATGTTTTGTACTCTTTTGAGTTTTTATATTTATTGTAAAACTTAATATCCTCGTTTCGCTTTAATTCTTTGAAAGCTTTAATTTGTTCTTTATCTTTTTCAATCCCTTTCGAATTAATCAAGCTCTCCATTTCGGTATATTTGGATAGAAAATCAGAATCTTCTATCCTTTTGAATCGAGACAACGCCTCTTCATCTTTAACTTTAAAAAATAATTTTAGCTCTTTGTTTTTGCAAAGATTTTTAAACTCAAGTTCATTTTTATGCTCCTCGCTTCCTTCATACTTGAGCTCTTGCAACTTTTTCTTAGTGTCGTAATGCTCTCGACTTTGCACAATTCTTTCTAATTCGTAGTACCGATTTAGTTTTTCGCCTTTAGCAAATGCGTCAAATTCGTTCATCTCTTTACGAAGCATCTCATTTTGCTTCACATATTTTTCAGTAGCAGGTAGCTGTCCGAAAAGTTTTTTAAAAAACAGGTTTACCATATCTTGTGTCGATAAATTGTTGTTTACTTAATTTTGGTTAGTTTGTTCAACTACTTATTACTCTGATTTCTAACAATATGTTTATTTTTATAAACAATTCGTAGAATTGAGTTTTAGGGGTTAAAGATACAAAACCGTATCGAAAAAACATTATGAAAGTAAAAATTTCTTAATTATTTTGATTTTTATGGACTAAATTAAACTACAAATTTATAAAAAAATTGTGCAAAAATCGAAAATAGAATGCTTATGACACAAATGAAAGGATAAAGTAAAAGTTGTTGTATTTTACAACTTTTACTTTACAAACTTTTAGCTCGATAATTGTTATATTTGCCACTTGTTTAATTGAGAGCTTATCAAAATAAAAAATTACTTTTAAAATCACAGATAAACACCTGTATCTATGAATGTTATATTTCAGCTTCCCGATTCAATAGCGAATCAAATAGCAGCCGGTGAGGTAGTACAACGTCCTGCTTCGGTTGTGAAGGAGTTGATGGAAAATTCTGTCGATGCAGGTGCAACAGCAATAAATGTGGTTATTTACGATGCCGGTAAAACGTTAATTCAAGTGTCGGACAACGGTGTAGGTATGACCGATATTGATGCACGAATGGCTTTCGAGCGGCACGCTACAAGCAAAATACGTACAGCTGCAGATCTATTTAAAATCAACACATTAGGGTTTAGAGGTGAAGCATTGGCATCTATAGCAGCCATATCAAATGTTACACTTCGTACCAGACATAAAAGCTCGGAATTGGGAGTCTCTATTGATGTAAGCGCGTCAACGGTGAAAGCGCAGGAAGTGGCTCAGTGTCAGCAGGGTTGCGTTATTTCGGTTAAGAATTTGTTTTTTAATATTCCTGCAAGACGCAAGTTTTTAAAATCTGACCAAACCGAGTTTCGCCATATAACTGACGAATTTATTAGGGTTGCGATTATAAATCCAGACATTGCGTTTACGCTAACTCACAACGACCAAGCAATTTTCAACCTACCGACTGCTACCTTGAAACAGCGAATCGTAGCTATTTTAGGTCGCAATTACAGTGAAAATTTAATAAGTGTCGATTGTTCAACATCTTTGGTGAATATTTCGGGATTTATTGGCAATCCCAAGTTAGCAAAGAAAAGCACAGGTGACCAATATTTTTTTGCAAACAACAGATATATGCGACATCCCTATTTTCATAGAGCAATTATGAACGCCTATGAGAAAATTATCCCTCAAGGAACCTATCCTGCATATTTTGTTGTTATGGAGGTAGATCCTGAGTGTATTGATGTTAACATACATCCAACAAAAACTGAGATTAAGTTTGAAAACGAAACCGATATTTTTCCATTGCTCCATGCTGCAGTAAAGGAGTCGTTGGGGAAATTTAATTTTGTTCCGTCAATAGATTTTGATAATCAGATAGATATACCAATCTCGTTTGCACGTCCGCCGGCAGACACTCCAATACGTATGCCTGAAATAAAAGTAAACCCTTCGTATAATCCTTTTGACAAAACGCCAATTTATTCACGGCAAGATGGTTGGGCAAAGTACAGCAACAAAAAGAGCGCAAACGATTGGCATAAAATTCTTTCCGATTTTGAAAATCAGTCGAAGAAACAGCCAGATACCGTCGAATTTCCTGACGATACAGATATTATCGAACGCTCATTTATTCAAATTAAAAAGCGGTTTATTTTGACTACGGTTAAATCAGGCTTAATGCTTATTGACCAGCATCGTGCTCATTTTCAGATAATATACGAGGAGTTGAAGCGTAGTTACGATATAGGAAAAATTCCATCGCAACCGATGATGTTTCCTCATACGGTCGAGGTTAGCTTTAAGCAAGGCATGATTATTGACGAAATACTTCCCGAATTGTCCTCAATCGGGTTTGTTTTGAAAAAAGATGAGCAAAACAATTATCAAGTAACGTCTGTACCAGTGGTTTTGCCAATATCATCGATAAATGCCTTTTTCGAAACAGTGATTGAAAAGACGCAAAACACAGGCGAAGATATCGAAGAAAAACTGAAAACCAAAGTGCTACAAGACCTTGCAAGAATATCGTCTATACAGTATGGTAAAGATTTAAGCATCGAAGAGATGAACCATATTACCGATAAATTGTTTGCTTGTCAATCGCCCAATTACACTGTCGATGGAAGGTCGATAGTTCAAATAATATCAATAAACGACATTATACAACGATTTAATAATTAAACAGTTACTATGAGAGGATATCGTCCACCTATACTTGGCTCGGTGCCACCAGTTGTCAAGAATATACTCATTATTAATGTATTAATGCTTCTCGGCTCAGTAATAACAAATTATGAGAAGTCTGTAGAGCTATTTGGACTATTTTATCCAGAATCTGAGTTTTTTAGACCACATCAGATTATTACCCACATGTTTATGCATGGTGGCATTACACACCTGTTTTTCAACATGTTTGCTCTTTATATGTTTGGAAAAGTTCTTGAAATGGTGTGGGGAAGCAAGCGATTTTTGATATACTATTTTGTTACTGGTTTGGGTGCTATGTTGATGCATATGCTTGTGACTTGGATTGATATTGAGAGCATTAAAACCTCTATTGCAGTTTTTAATAATACTCCCACGCCCGAACTATTTAGCCAAATTGTGAGGGATAATATTTCACGTCCAACGGCTATGCTTACAGATTTTATTAACCGTTTTCACGAATATCCCGATAATAAGTTTTTGATAAGCGAGGCAACAGTCTATGCCAATAAAATTCTCGAACTTAGGATGAATGTACCTGTTATAGGGGCTTCGGGAGCAGTATTTGGTGTTTTGCTTGCTTTTGGAATGATGTTCCCTAACACGCAACTTATGTTGTTGTTTCCCCCAATCCCAATAAAAGCAAAATGGTTTGTTTTAGGATATGGAGTTTTAGAGCTTTGGTTAGGTGTTGCAAACAGAAGCGGAGACAATGTCGCACACTTTGCACATTTAGGTGGCATGATATTTGGATTTTTCCTTATCAGATACTGGAGCAAAAAGTTTAAAAGATTCTAAACCATTATTTTTTAAGCGATGAACTTAGTTGACGAAATAAAGACAATTGTTAAGTCTGGTGGTATATTAACCAAGTTGATAGCTATAAACTTAGCTGTTTTTCTTGCTGTAAATATTATTGGAGTTATATTTTTCCTTTCAGCCTCTCAATGGAGTACAGGAACAGTCGTAAGACTATTTGCTGTACCAGCAAGTCTCTCTGCATTAGCTGTTAAGCCTTGGACACTCTTTACATATATGTTTTTGCACGAAGGGTTTTTGCATATATTGTTCAATATTTTGTGGTTATATTGGTTTGGAATTATTTTTTTACGCTACTTTTCACAAAATCAGTTACTTGGGCTTTATATTATAGGTGGCTTGTTTGGTGGTATCTTTTATATTTTATCATTTAACCTCTTCCCTGTATTTAAGCCTTATGTTGAAAGTAGCGTTGCTCTGGGGGCATCAGCTTCGGTAATTGCGATTGTTATTGCAACTGCCTTGTATATACCAAATTATAGTGTAAACATAATATTTTTGGGTCCGGTTAAATTAAAATGGATTGCATTGGTTATGATACTGTTAGATATAATAGGTATAACCTCAAGCAATAGTGGCGGGCATTTAGCACACCTTGGAGGAGCCATAATGGGCTGGATTTTTATCTCCGCATATAAAAAGAGGGTTGACTTAACAAAATTTGTTGGCTGGTTTAAAAATATTTCCAAATTTAAGCTTAGACGCAAGAAAAAGAGTCATTTACGCGTTACTTATAGAAGAGGTGAAACAGAATACGATTATAATGCACGGAAACGTGAAAATCAGAAACAGCTTGACGCAATACTCGAGAAGATTAAGAAAAGTGGATATAGCAATCTAACAGCCGAAGAAAAACAAATATTGTTTGATAGTAGTAAGAAAAGAGACCTATAGACAAATTGACAAAGTAGATGAAATCATTTTTCACAAATATTGCTCTTTTGGTTACAGCATTTTTTGCTCTAATTTTGCTGATAGCAAATTTGGCACCTTTTATATCGCCAAACCTTTTTGCGCTTCCGCAAATATTGGGGATTATATATCCATATATATTGATTATAAATATCTTAATTACAGTTATTTGGATAGTAAAACGCAAATGGGTTTTTCTGCTACCTTTTGTTATTATTGCTTTGGGATTTCAACATATACTGACATTATTAAGCCTAAATTTTTCAAAAAGCGGAAATGAGATTATCCCCAAAGCTCAAACACTGAAAGTTGCCTCGTTTAATGTCAGACTGTTTGATTTATATAATTGGTCACACAATAAGAATACTCGCGATAACATTATGGATTACCTTAAAACCATTGACGCAGACGTTATCTGTTTTCAAGAGTATTACGACGATAAAACAAACAGTTTTGAAACAACAAGCAGGATTAATAAGCTACAGGGAATAAAATCTCACAAAATCGCGCCAACCTATATTGCAAAGGATTTGTATAGATTTGGGATAGCTACTTTTAGCAAATATCCCATAATAAATTCAGGTGAAATACAGTTTGAAAATTCCCAAAACAATGCCTTGTGGACCGATTTGTTGGTGTCTGGCGATACGATAAGAGTTTACAACGTTCATCTTCAAAGTAATCATTTCGATACCGATGATTATAAATTTATCCATAAAATTAACACAAGCCCTACAAGCATAGAAATGAGGCAAATAAAAGGAATTTTTAGCCGATTGAATACTGCATATAAAAAACGTGCTGACCAGGCTGCTAAAGTCAGAGAGCATATTCAGGAAACAAAATTACCGACAATTGTTTGTGCCGACTTAAACGATACTCACTTATCGTACGCATATCGTAAAGTCAAAGGGAAACTGAGCGATGCTTTTCAAAAATCGGGGTTAGGCTTTGGACATACTTTTGGTAGTGCACCAGTCTCTGTTAGAATTGATTATATATTCTTCGACAAAAATTTTGTTGCAAAATCATTTCAAACAGGTGAAGGTAAATTAAGCGATCATAATCCTATTATTTGCACTTTGGAGAGAGTTGTAGGCAACTAAAATAGTGGCTGAGCTCTTCTAAGTTAAGGTTCAACCCAATCATTATTTTCCTTAATAAGTTCAATAAGCTGTTCTACAGCTATATCGGCGGATATATTTTTCTTAACCGCAACTTTACCCTTGTATAAAGCAACTCTGTTTGGTGCAGCTCCAACATAGCCATAATCGGCATCTGCCATTTCGCCGGGACCGTTTACTATGCAGCCCATAACGGCAATTTTTAAATGTGTTAGGTGATTAGTTTTGCTGCGAACTTCGGCTAAAACCGATTCAATATCAAACTGCGTCCGACCGCACGAGGGACACGCAATATATTCGGTTTGACTTATCCTGACCCTTGAAGCTTGAAGTATCTCAAACGTTAGCCTGCGATTATCCTCCACATCGGTTAAGAAAGGATTGGTAAGCCAAACGCCGTTGCCCATTCCGCTAACCAACAGGCTTCCTGTGTCGGCAGATGACTCTATTACAAATGTTTCCCAATCGTCAGAGACATAATTTCGCTTAACTATTACGGGATTGTTTATTTGTGCCGATTTTAGTTTAAGAAAAGCCGACATCTGGTCTGCATATCCGTTTTGAGACATGGTTTCTAAAACTATTACGGTTTTGGGGCTGTTTCTTAATTGCTCAATAATCGCAGGTTTAGATAAATCGCTATTTGTTAACGATACCCATTTTGTAAACTCTTTTGATTTGTCGGCTATATATATAAATTCCAGATTGTTAAATAAAGGAGTGGCGTTTTCGCATGGCATTTTGGTTGTGCCTGCTTCATAAATAATGGACAGGTTTTCGGGCAGTTCGGTTATAATTTCAATATCTTTAACATAAACAGCATCAGCGGCTTGACTTGTTGCAATCCATTTTTTACCGTTAAACTTATATCCTAATTTTTCGAGCATTATATTGTCAAGAACACGATAATTTCTAATATCGCACACAGCAATAACAGGTTTTTTGCCACCAATATTTCCAACTTCGTGTGACTTATAAAAGCTAAAGTCAAGTGGATTGTACTCTTTCCAGTTGTTATTTGTGTCTGTCAGTGGTTTTCTGTGTTTAAAGTGTTTAGCGAGTTTTTGCGCCGCAGGTATCTCTTTTACAGGGTTTTCGGTTAATGATATTCGTATAGTATCGCCAATTCCATGACCGAGCAATCTTCCTATACCTATAGCCGAGCGCACACGCCCAGACAAATCGTTTCCCGCTTCGGTAACGCCCAAATGAAGTGGGTAGTGCATATCTTCTGTCTGCATTTGTTTTGCTAACATAAAATATGCGCTGTTCATTATCCTTATATTGCTCGATTTAAGCGAGATAACTACGTTTTGAAAGACCCTTTTCTTGCAAATTCTAAGAAACTCCATTGCCGACTCGACCATTCCCTCGGTGGTATTGCCATATTTTGACATAATGCGGTCGCTTAGCGAACCGTGATTAACTCCAATTCTTAACGCAGTATCGTGTGCAACACAAATATCAATTAGTTCATTTAGAGAGAGTTCTATTTTGTTTAGCTCTTCTTTCCACTCCAATTCGGTGTAAGTTTTTGTGTCGAAAGTGGCTCGTTTGTCGATAAAGTTTCCGGGATTAATTCGCACCTTATCAACCAACTTAGCTGCAACAAAGGCTGCTTGCGAACTAAAGTGCACATCGGCAACCAAAGGGGTGTTAATATTATCTTTAAGTAGCAGTTCTTTTATTTTGCCAATAGACTCGGCGTCAGCTCTGTTTCTGACAGCAAAACGCACCATCTGCGCACCTGCTGATATAACCTCTTTTGATTGTTTGTATCCCGCTTCAATATTGCCTGCAGGCGTATTGCACATGGTTTGGATTACAATATCGGAGTCTACGCCTATGGTTATATTTCCAACTCTTACTTCGTGGGTTGGGAAACGTTTGATTGAGAAAGGTGTGAATATCATTGGTTGTGTTGATTAGTATCTGAAAATGAGTGCTTTATTTTTTTATTTCCCGATGCAAAAATTTTTAAAAATATTTCCCAATATCATATCCGGAGTAATAGCAGTTCCCGTTAATTCGCCTATAAGCGACAAAACTTTTCTAAGTTCAAAGGCTAACAAATCGCCTGTTAAGTTTTTTTCAATTGCTTCAATGGTGCTGCCAATGGCAACCAATATTTTCATTAATAGCTCGTACTGTCGGGTGTTGTGAATTATTATGGAGTCCTCAGATGGCAACATGCTCTGTGCCAATAGAGTCAATCGGTTTATCAGAGAGTCTAAGTTTTGCTCTTTTTTTGCTGAAATCAGTAGAATGTCGAGCGGTTGTATGTTGATTGAATTGGATATTTGTTCTATCTTGCTATGATATTCATTCTCAGGCAACAAGTCAATTTTGTTTGCCACGAAAATTATCTGCGAGGTGTTGTCAATATTTGCCATAACCAAATCGCAGGCGTGTTTAATATCCTCAATTTTGCTTGTTGCATCGAACAGGAAAATAATAATCCACGCTTTGGTGATTTTGTCGATAGAACGTTCTATGCCGAGCTTCTCAATGTTATCGGTGCTTCTGCGCAAGCCCGCCGTGTCAATAAAACGGTACTCAATGGAATTGAGAGTTATTGTGTCTTCGATGGCATCGCGGGTTGTTCCGGGAATATCGCTAACGATGGATCTCTCTTCTTGCAGAATTTTGTTTAACAGGGTCGATTTTCCTGCATTCGGCTGTCCAACAATGGCTACAGGGATTCCCTCTTTAATCGCTTGACCAGATTCATACGAGTCGTGTAGTTTTTTTACCTCATCTTGAACATCGTTAATCAGTGAACGTAGCGTGTTGCGGTCGGCAAATTCGACATCCTCTTCGCTGAAATCTAACTCCAATTCAACTAACGATATAAGGTTCAGCAGCTTGTCCGATAACTGCATAAGTCGCTTTGAAAATGAGCCTTTGACTTGCGACATAGCCATTTTATGTGACATACTATTGCGAGCGTGAATTAAATCGTTAATAGCCTCAGCCTGAGTTAAATCCATCTTTCCGCTCAAAAAAGCCCGCATGGTAAACTCGCCAGGTTTTGCGGTGCGACAGCCGTTCTCAATTAACAGTTGCATTAGCTGCCGTTGAATATATTGCGAACCGTGACAGCCTATCTCAATAACATCATCGCCCGTGTATGATTCAGGAGCTTTAAACCATGTCACAACTACCTCATCGACAATGTTGCCGTGGCTGATTATCTGTCCGTAATAAGCCTTGCGAGGCTCAATTGAAGATATATCTATTTTGGTGACAGGAAAAAATAGGTTTTCAAGAACTTTTTTGGCTTCCTTTCCCGAAATACGAACAATAGCTATAGCCCCAACGCCATGTGGTGTTGAGATTGAGCATATAAGGTCATCGAAGTCAAAATTCATTTTAGCTCATTTTTGGTCTCAAAATTACTGATTTAAGCGAAATGTAGGAATTATATTCAAAAAAATGACAAAAATCAATCAAATCAATAGCTTTAATTTTTATTTTAACTAATATTGCAAAACCGAAAATTATATAAACATGCTCGATAAAAAAGAGATTACAATATGTTTGGGAGGTTCTTGTTTTATCCGCGGAAATAAAAGGGTATTGCAAGTAATAAACAATTTTATAAAAGAACATAATCTTGCACAATATGTACAACTCAAAGGAGATCATTGTTTTGGACATTGTGTAAACGGTCCTGTTTTGAAAATCGACAATAATATCTACGAGAACGTTGATTCAATGAATGTTATCGATATTTTAAACGATGTTTTTGACGGATATTATTAGGCTTACGAAATTTGAGCGTACAGCTTGATTAAAAACATCTATGACATAAATTTGTTATGTTTAACAAAAGGGTCTATAATTAAGAACCATAGCGCAATCAACATTAACAACTCTCAAATTAACTAATATGCAAGTAATAAAAATAAACCCCGATAAATGTAAGCTCTGCTTTGCATGCGTGAGAGTATGTCCTGCAAATGCCATCAAAACAAAGGAAGATAGTTGTGAGATTGTTCCCGAACGCTGCATTGGTTGTGGTAGCTGTTTGCGTATTTGTCCATACGACGCAATTAGAGATTTGGATGCTAAAAAAGAGGTCAGGGCACTAATTCGTTCTGGAGAAAATGTTGTGGCGATATGTGACCCAAGTATTTCAGGAGAGTTTGATGATATTACAGATTACACAAACTTTGTGGGAATGATAAAAGCTCTTGGGTTCAAATATGTGTGCGAGGTGTCTTTCGGAGCCGACCTAGTTGCATTAAAATATCGCGAGCTTTTTGAAAATTTTAAGGGAAAATATTTTATTACAGCCAATTGTCCCGCAATAGTAGGTTATATTGAAAAATATCACCCATCGCTAATTGACAATATGGCACCGCTTGTATCGCCAATGATTGCTACTGCGCAGGTAGTTAGAGAAAAATATGGTCAGGATATAAAAGTGGTTTATATAGGACCGTGTACTGCAGCAAAAGGAGAAGCTCACCATTTATCAGACAACAAACGTGTTGATATTGTTCTTACATTTAAAGAATTGCGTGAGATGTTTGCCGAAGCTGGAATAACAGAAAACAATGTTGAGTTTTCTGATTTTGATCCGCCAATTGGAGGTAAAGGTAGTCTGTTCCCTATTAGTCGAGGAATGTTCCAAAGCGTTGATATAAACGAGGATTTATTGAGCGGACAACTAATTTGCACTGATGGTAAAACCAATGTTTTAAGAGCGTTACAAGAGTTTGAACACTTTAGTCAACTAAAACAGCATTTGGATCTGTTTTACTGTGACGGAAATTGCATAATGGGACCAGGTACCAGTAAAGGAGGAAAAAAGTTTGTAAGACGTTCGTTGGTAATCACATACGTCAAAAAACGATTGAGTAGATACAATAAAGAGCAATGGGAAAAAGATCTTAAGAAATACTTAAATTTAGATTTTACGAGAACATATCAAAACCGTGATATGCGCCTTCCCGAGCCAACCGAAGAAGAGGTAAAGAAGGTTATGGCTCAACTAGGTCGCGATAATTCAGAAAACAAATCGGGCTGTGGCACTTGCGGATACGAATCATGTCGTGATTTAGCTGCTGCCGTAGGTAATGGGCTTGCACGTGTAGATATGTGTCCCACATATGTTATTCAAAGTAATATCAGATATAAAAAACGTCTTAGATCTGCCAACGAAAAACTCAGTAATGCTCAAAAAGCACTTGTAGAGAGCAAAAAATCAACCAAACAGGAACAAGAGGCATTTCAAGAGGCTTCAAAAATTAATTTGGGACTGTTGAACAAACTTCCGACAGGTGTTGTAGTCGTAGATGAAAAAATTAAAATTTTGCTTTCAAATCAAAGTTTCATAAACCTACTTGGCTCTGATGCCGTGGAAGTAGCTGAAGTTATACCTGGATTAGTAGGCGCAGATCTTAAAACTTTGGTTGCACCACATATTTATAACTATTTCAGTTTCGTATTAGAAACAAATGAAAGTGTGGAAAATAAGGATATTCATCTTGGAGAAAGCTTTCTAAACTTGTCAATTTTTCCAATTAAACCAAACAAAATTGTTGGCGCAATAATCCGTGACATGCATGCCCCAGAGGTTCATAAAGAGGAAGTTATTAATAGAATCAACGAAGTTATTGACAAAAATCTGAAATTAATTCAACAAATAGCCTTTTTATTAGGAGAGGGAGCTTCAGAGACAGAACATATGCTCAATTCAATCATAGAGTCATATAAAGATATAAAATCCAATAGTGATTCACATTAAAAAGCAGGTGTGTTATTAAACAAACATTTCAACTCAAACTTATACGCAGCGGGATGGTTATAAGATGTGTAAATTCCATACGACCATAGATGAAAAAATATAATCATATGAAAGGATCATTCTATGTAGAAGTAAATTGCCAGCAAGACAACTACGAGGACGAACGTATTTGTGGAGATGTGTTTGTAACCAAACGAGTTAAAGAGGAAGGACGCATTATTGCTGTTCTTAGTGATGGTATGGGACACGGAGTTAAAGCCAATATTTTGGCTACATTAACTTCAACTTTAGCTGCCAATTTCACAGCCGAGCATAAAGATTTTAAGACAACAGCTGAAATGATAATGAATACTTTGCCAGTATGTAGCATTAAAAAAATAAGTTATTCTACATTTACAATTGTTGACATTAATACTTACACCGGTGAAGTTGAGATATTGGAGTACGACAATCCCGAATGTTTTGTAATTAGAGGCAAAGTACCGCTAAAACTTACGTGGGAAAAACTAATATTAGATAGTGAAAACAACAAAGGGAAAGAGTTGCGCTCGACAAAATTTACAGCTCAAAAAGAGGATAGAATTCTGTTCTGGTCCGATGGTATATCACAATCGGGTTTAGGTACTCGTAAATATCCATTAGGATGGGGAATTGATGAGGCTAAGGTTTTTGCGTTGTCAATTGTAGAACAAACACCATTTATTTCAGCACGGAAATTAGCACGTAGAATCGTTAATATGGCTGTTATGAATGACAGCTATCATCCCAAAGACGACATAAGTTGTGCAGCAATTTATTTTAGAGAACCTCGTAAACTGCTTCTTTGTTCTGGTCCGCCATATGAAAAAGAACGCGATGTTGAATTGGGAGATATTGTACGTCAATTTGAAGGGAAGAAAATTTTGTGTGGAGCTACTACGGCTGATATTGTTTCACGAGAATTGGGAGAAACAATCGTTGATAACTTTGAATTTGAAGATCCTGACTTGCCTCCAACCAGTAACATGAAAGGGGTTGATTTAATAACAGAAGGCATTTTAACATTAAGTAAAGTCTCAAACATTCTGCTTAATTTTGATAACAACACCAATTTAGGCAGAGGACCTGCCGATCAGATTGTTCAGTTACTTTTAAAAAGTGATAAAATAACAATGGTTATAGGGACACGTATAAACATCGCGCACCAGGATCCAAACTTGCCTGTTGAGCTGGAAATTAGGCGAACCGTTATGAAGAGAATCGCAAAACTTTTGGAAGAGAAGTTTTTAAAAGAGGTAACGATTAAATATCTGTAATCTATTAAGATACAATTGTTAAAAACAACTTATACATTAATTTTTTGTCAATTAAAACCATTTTTCTAAATTTGTAGGATACAAATTAAAACCAAAAGCAATGTCTAAAATATTATCGTTTAGTTTTCTGGCAGTTTTTTTTATAAATATTATTATTCCAAGCTATGCACAAAAAGGCAATTATGAGTTAGTCGCAGAGTTTCAACCTCCTCACATTGATTTCTCAAAAAATAAAAACAATAGAAGGTACCAGTTAAATGACTTAAAGCTTAGTGAAAGCGGCAAAATGTTGCTCGCTGAGTACGGAAATAGAAACTCGTTAATAGCAATATATAATCTTGATTCGATGAAGTGTGTTGGAGCCTATTGGATTGATAATATTGTGGAGTTAGGGGAGTGCTATCTTACAGAAAATGACACCAAACTATATGTTCGTGTTAGCAGATATTCGTCCGATTACAAAATAATACTTGTAGGACAGAGATATATTCGCGACGTAACTTGCGACAAAACACCCAAAGGATGCTATATGGCCAAACCGACTCAAGAAACGGTTCAGTTTTATAGTCCCGATCAGAAATATTACTTTGCTCGGAATGCTAACAATAAGCGTACATTACATATATATAAAAGGGCAGGTGATTAAACATATACAACCTCTACATTTCCCAAGACAACTCTACCAGTAATTACTAAAACATTTTCTTCTCTGTCTGTATTGGCATCTTTATTTTTAATTAAGATACCTCCAAGCACATTGGATAAATCGTTTTTTATTGTCCAGCCAGTGGGCACAAACAGTTTAACACTACCCAAAATGGAAGTAACATCTAATGTGGTGATCGTGTTATCAAGTTTAACTCCTTTAAAGTCAACATTTACCCCTGCAAGAATAGATGATATTCGCCCACCTTTAAAAGTTGGACTTTGATGAGTATAGTTCTTACTACTTAAAATATTAAACTCATCAATGTAGTCACTAAAAGCTAAAGTTTTGTCACCTTTCTTATTTTTAGATCTCCACTGAGATAAAATTGCTAAGCCTGTAAAAATTATTATTATGGGCCAAAATTGCTTAAGCTTAACTTCAATGTCAATAATTCTAGGTACAAGGAAAAAACAACCTGTAAAAATTATGATTGAGGCTGCAGTGTAATTCCTCCCTGCTAAACTTACCAATCCTACGGCAATCAAAAGCATAGGCCAGCTTAGAAAGATATCCTCAATTTTTGGTGGTAGCAGATAAAAATTGCGTAAAAGCAGTAGTATTCCGAAAATTACAAAAAGAATACCCGTTACAACTCTTTTTGCATTAGATGAATTTGTTTTCATAGGTTTAATTTTCAGTTTATGGTTATATTGAATTTACATGCTAACCAATGTATGAAAACTCATACAATAGCGTCATAATAATATTTATTAAAATGTAAAGGTCAAAGTTATAAAAACTCCTGAGTTTACGAACTATTAATATAAAATTGTTTATAAGTTGTTGACAACATTTTCCGCACGCGTTATATCTCGTGTTACAGAGCTTAATAACTAATTTATAGGTTAATTACTAAGCTAAATAACTATTTTGAAAATTATTTTTTTTATGCAAATACGAAATAATGGATTAAATTTGTAGTATTACCTTTTTGTTAAATTTGTTATATTAATGCAGCAAAATAACCACAATCATAATACTGAGCGCGACATTTCGAAAGGCAATTATTTATCACGATTTTTTGCATGGTGTAGTGGAGCAAGACTCTATTTGTTAAAGCATTGCCCAACAGAAATTAATGTTTATTTAGGAATAGGGATAATAGTTTTCTTTACAGGGGCTTTAGCAGCAATATCGGGAGGTTATGCAGTATGGATGATATTTGAAACAACGTGGGCTGCAGTTGTATTCGGAGTGTTTTGGGGTATGATAATATTTTTTCTTGATTGGTATTTAGTCGCTTCACTACGCAAAGAAAAAATGTTTGGAAAGGAGCTTGTTATGGCTTTTCCACGATTAATACTATCAGTACTTATTGCTATTGTTGTTTCAAAACCAATTGAGATGCGATTATTTGAAAAAGAGATTGAAGCAAGAATGGCTCTCTCACAACTAGAACAGCGTCAAGAAGCTGACAGTATACTTAATGCTCAATTTTCGGAAATTGAAAAGTTAGTCAATGCAAATAATTCTCTGCAGAGTAAAATAGATGAACTTAGCCAAAGACGCGACCAATTGTTCTCAATGTATATAGCAGAAGCAGAAGGCACTGGTGGTACTGGTGTAGCTGGGAAAGGTTCTGTATTTAGAGAAAAGAAAGAAGAATATGATAAAGCCGAATCAGAACTTCAGGATGCCAAACTGCGTTTCTTTCCACAAATTGAACAAAACAATGAACGAATAAAATTTTTACAGAGAGAAAGGGACCAACTGTTAACCACCAACCAGATGATTATAACTCGCACAAAAGGTTTCCTTGCGAGGTTTCGCAGTATGAGCTTATTACAGGCAGAAGATCAAAAAGTAGCTGTTGTATCTTATTTTATTCTGTTGTTATTTATATTAATTGAGATATCACCAATATTCGTAAAACTAATATCAAATCGTGGCCCGTATGATGATTTGCTGGCGCTTGAGCAACTTAGAACGAGTGCAGAGGCAAAAAAATCATACACCAGTATCAGGAACCATTTGCTTAGAGAGTTAGATTTAGAGCATGAAATGGTGCAAGCTGAAATGTCTATTCATCAAGCAGCAAGTAAAGAATCTGTTGAAATGTTAGCTGATGCGCAAAGGGAAATTAATGCTGTAAGGATACAGAAGTGGAAAGAGTATCAGTTAGGTTTAAATAGTAATACAACAATGGGAGATAGACCCATTCTTATAGATTTTTTGCGTAAAATAAATGTGGAAGATAGTGAAGATAATACAGATGATTCTAAATTAGAAGAAAAAAACTGATATAGAACGCATATAAGTGTGTTTGTTAACTAATTTTTAATATTTTGTATTAGAAAAATTTACACTTCTACAAATTTCAATTGAAAATTGATCATTTCTGCTAATTCCTTACCAACTTCTAACATATCCTCATCGCCTTTTTCATATAGCCATTCTAAAGACACATTCAATCCATTTTTATGCATCATATTTAATAATAGCATTATATCTAGAATAAATTTTGCAGAAGAGGAGTTAAAGTATGATAATTTAATTTTAAAAACTGCGGCATCTTTTTTAAACCTTTCTATATAATTGACACTATTGGCATTGAGAGTCATTAACCAGTCAACTATAGGCATATAAAAACTTCTGACATCTTCTGGTCTTGAGCAACCAGTAATTTCAAATTGGTTTTTATTAATGTCAAAAACTACCCGTGGAGTGGATGCCGTTTCTTCTAGTACAATGGGTTTCATTATGTTCTTCATTTGTTTTTTCAAGATTACTACAAAAATAATAAAAATATATGTTTTATGTATCATGCTTATCTAGATAAAGTAAAAATATATGTCTTACTTTTTTATTTTTTCAGTTTTACAATATTTAATTGTGGAAGTAGCTTAAACACATAAATAAACATTTAATATCTTTTGTTCAACTAATTTTTCATATTGCAAAACTTATCAATTAAGTTAGAGCGTATTAGAAATACTCTAAAATTAAGTACATTTTTCCAATAATATTTTTATGCTTATATTTACGTGCAATTTTAAATTTGATGTTATTTTTGGAAAATATCGTATAGACAGTGCTGTTACCACAATAACCTATTTTGGTTGTCGTTATTTATATTTTGTAAAATAGTGTTGTCTATTTAACTTTAATGTTATAATTTTGTAACCACTAATTTTAAATGTTTAACAATTAAAAAAAATCAAAACTATGAAAAGAACACAACAGTTATTAGCTTTGTTAGTTGCTTCATTTGTGATGTTTAGCAGCTGTTCAAAAAAAGTTGAGACATCAGCTTTAACTTTAGACCAAACTAAAAGTGCAACTCTAGTTGTTCATTTTTATGCAGAATTGGATCAAACTATTAACGGCTTAGAAAAAGCACCCGATGGTACAAAAGCAATTATTCGAATTGACAACAGTGAGTTTAACCCCGTTGCTAATGGATTCTGGTCAAAGCTCGTTACCATACAAGACGGTAAAATAGAACAAAAAATTCCTGTTACCGATCAAGGAGTTACAGTTGAAATTTTCCCGGTTGAATTTACTTACGAACAAGTACAGCCTTATGGAAGCGTTTCTGAAAAAATTAACAAAACTTACAGATTTTCAGGCAACGCTGCTGAAAATGGTGTTAAACCCAATGAAATCAGAACTCACGAAATTAATTATGATTTTATAACTAGTTTCGACGATTTTGTTGAGACTGTTAATCAGAAATTTGAATTACGTGCAGACATTGATGCTACTAACCCAGGTTTAGAATATATTCCAAATGGTTCTTCTGTAACATTCTTCACCGACGAATGGTCAAAAACAGTTACAGTTGGTGCTGCTGGACGTGTTGATATCAGCGTACCTACTAATGTAAATATTTCGGCACTATATATTGGTCCCAAAACATACAATGACGGAAGTGGCGTGGTTACCAAAACTTTCAGATTTGAAGCTATGATTGGAGCTTATAATATGTCGATGCCGATGGTTCAACAAGTTAGTTTAGGCAACGGTATTATATGGGAATAATTTAGTAAATAATAAATATAACGACTTATAAATTATAAATATGAGAATATTAGCTTTAGTATTTACGATAGCTTTTGGCGCTGTGTCTCTATTCGCACAGAATAACGAGACCAAAGAAGAAAAGATATATACACCAGAGGCTGGCGATATCAGTATTGGTATTGACGGAACTCCTGTTTTCAATTATATTGGAAATATGTTTAACGGAAATATGGGCAACGCTTTTAATCCCGGAGACAATAGGCTTTATTTCAGATATTTTCTAACCGATAACTCAGCTGCACGTATTGTTTTAGGAGTTACCAACGGTACGACTATTGACAGGTTTTATGTTCCTGATCAAGCAGCATTGCTCTTAGACCCTAACAGCAATGCACAATTGGAAGATGTTATGAAAGTGAAAACCAGAGATATGGAAATTCGTTTTGGTTATCAACAATTCCGAGGATATAAACGACTGTTAGGTTTTTATGGTGCAGACATTGGATATAGATACCAAAAAATACACAGAAGCTTTCAGTATGGAAACGAAATGAACGAACTAAATCCAGCTCCAATAACTAATTGGGGAAATATGGCTATTCGTCCATTAGAAGTCAACAATGGAGCTATAAATAGTATTTTTGCCGGAGCATTTACAGGTGCAGAATACTATCTGCTACCCAAAATTTGTGTTGGTATGGAATTAGGTCTTGCTTATGGTGTTAACTTTGAAAAACAATCTTGGACCAAACAAGAAAGAATGGTTTTAACTCAACATGTTGAGGAAGAGGTTGCTACCGATCCAGGTTCACGTTGGAGAGGCACAGTTACACTATTCCCATATACTTATGGAAACTTTTATTTTGCAGTACATTTCTAGAAACTCAATAAAAAAATAGCGGCTACAGCCGCTATTTTTTTATCTAATTTTCTATTTTCTATTTGATTATACAATTGATGTTTTTTTGTATAACTCCTTAATTTCCTTCCAATTAAACACTCTAATAATATTTTTGTTTATATAGCCATTCCGGTTCCACGGTCTATCCATTAAAGCAACTTTAATATTTAAGTGTTCAGCTAAATAGTTTGCCGTTGATAAGGAATCTTCAATTGCAAAATCTATTTTTAAAGAACGCAAATACTCTAGGGGTTTAGCTATAGTTTTGTCCATACTGGGACGATTATACTTGTCGACAATTATAAAATCATTGTATGGCACTTTGTTATTTGCCAACCATTCTATTGTAGAATCATATGCAGTAGTTAATCGTCCTGTAACAATGCCTATTTTGTTGCCCTTTTTTGCCCATTCGTTCATTGTTTCTATTGCCCCTTCTACAGGTTTAAACTTTATAAGTTCTTCGTGTGAATGTATAATTTCAAAAAAATGATCATACTGCTCCTGCGTTAAACCGAATGACTCTTTTAAATCAAACGATTTAATGTCTTCAAAGCATCGGTCAATACCAAATTCTCTTTTAATAATCTCAATATACGATGATGTACTCTCTGATATTACATCGTCGCAATCAACATAAATCATATTTAAAATTGTTTTCGTTTGCGAATATACGTACTTTAATTAAATGGTTAATACATAAAGCAATCTATGCGCGTTAATATAACATATTAGAGCGAATTTTATTATTTTTGGCCAAATTTTATGTAGCAGATGTCATTGTTAAAATTAGTACAGAATAGAATAATACACTTAATTGGTTATTTTCATAAACCTTTTAAAAAGATAATTCCTTTAGAGACCTTTACTTATGCTGTCTGTGGAGCTTCTAATACAGCGTTTGATATATTTTTGTATTTTATTAGTTATAATTTTATTTTAAAAAAAGAGGTGGTTGATCTGGGATTTGTAGCTATTTCTCCACATATAGCGGCGTTTATTATGTCATTTTGCATCTCCTTCCCAACAGGATTCGCCTTAAATAAATATATAACTTTTAATAAATCGAAGTTAAAAGGCACTAAACAGTTATTTCGGTATGGGCTTGTAGTATCGACATGTATTCTCCTGAACTATTTGTTCTTAAAGCTGTTTGTCGAAGTGTTTTTTTGGTATCCAACACCATCAAAAATTGTCACAACTATAATTGTAACTATTTTTAGCTATTTCTCACAAAAATATTATACCTTTAAAACTCTTAAAGAAACTGAACACGAGAATATATAAAAAAACAGATGAATACAGAACAATGCTTATATAATCATGTGTCATATATGTTTTACTTTTAATGAATATTATTAATAAATTAACAATTCAATAAGAAAAACTTGATATGAAGTTATCAATAAATGTTGTAGTTTTGTGGATGTTGTTTTATGCAACAAATAAAACACCTAAAATATGAAACGAACATGTAAAACAAAACTTAATACTAGAGAGCGTAATTATTAAGCATGTGAGTTCTATATTACCTTAAATCGATAAAATTAGAAACAAATGAAAAGATTAGTTATATTTTTTATTGTCAGTCTCTTTGCTTTCAACGTATCAAATGCTCAGGAACAAGACGATTTAACCTTAGCCATAAAAAATATTGCTAAAGACTTGGAAAGCAAACACTCGGGTGCAAATAAAATAAAAGTTGCAATTCTACAGTTTCGTACAAAAGATAACAAACTTACCAAATTCAACGATTTTATACAAGACGAACTGTCTTTGGCATATAAAAACAGTACACGTTTTGAAGTGATTGATCAGAATGCTATAAATGATTTGATTCAATCATATGGTTGGACAAATGATAAGGCCCGAAGTTTTGAACACAATGAAGATTTTGGCAAATTCATTTTTGATCAATTGGGCTATGTGGCAAATGCATTAATTTACGGACAAATTGCTGATAACGAGGAAACAATTACACTTACAGCCTATCTGATTCCAAATGGAATTAATAGAAACATTGTATCTATAGAGAAGTTTAAAAGCAGTGCTCTTACAGACAAACTATTAGGCAAGCCTGTTCGTGAAGATAAAGTAGAGCCAAAAGTTGTATATGTTGAAAAAGAAGTTATTGTTGAGAAGCCTGTAATTGTTGAAAAAGAGGTTATTGTTGAAAAAGTAGTGGAAAAAGAAGTAATAGTTGAAAGACCTGTTACGGTAACTAAGCCCGTGACAACAACTTTTAAATCAAAAATAGGAGACTATAATTTTGAAATAGTATCTGTTATGTTTACAGGAAATAAAATTGCAATAAATATAATTGTGCAAAACGACGTTGAGGACGGGTACATATATGGCGTGGATGCTCGCTTCTTCGATCCTGAAGGCAATGAATTTAACAGCGGTCTGTCATTTAACACATTACGAGATCGTAAGCTTATAAAAGGTATTCCCCTCAGAGGAGTTATTAATTTTGAAAACAAAGAAGTTGCACGAGTAACAGAAATGCAAGCACTCGAAATCAATGTATATAAATCATTTGGGTCTGAGATGCTTGGAACAATGCGCTTTTACGATATTCCTGTTACAAAATAAGATTATATATCAACAAATAGTTACTATATAAAGGAGCTGTCTCAAAACGAGACGGCTCTTTTTTGAAAATAGCTTTTATAAAGCTTTAAGTCTAAATTCGTAATTCTCCATTATTGGATTTGACAAGATTTTTTTGCATGCTTCGTCAATTAATTGACGCGCTTGCTTTTCATCTTTAGCTTCAATTTCTAATGAAATATGTTTGCCAACTCTAACGTTGTCAACACCTTTGTAACCCATGTTTTGCAATGTTGTTGTTACCAGTTTCCCTTGTGGGTCAAGTAGTGCCTTTAAAGGCATTACGTCAATTTCTGCTTGGAATTTCATATGTATATATTTTTTCAGTTTAAGATTAATACAATTAAAGTTAAAAATCTGTGTTTGTTGTTGTTATCCTTGAGGTAAATTTTTATTGTTTACTCCTGCAAATATTGTCGCAATTCCAGAGAACAACAAATAAAAAGGTATAATAACTACTCCTGCAAAAAGTTTGAAATAAACAACAGCAATAATGCTGACAATTGCTAACAATATTGCATTAACAAGTTTTAATTTATTAGCTGAAAGTTTTTTCAGTGAAAATACTTTTATCTCCGAAACTAATAATAGCGAAAATAAAACAGTTATAGCTCCTATTAACACCTGACTCATAATAAATTCTGAATAGTATATTAAATTAGCAAAAGAAACAAAAAATAATGCATTTGCGGGTGTTGGCAATCCAATAAAATCAGTTTCTTGTCTTGTGTCTATATTAAATTTCGCTAATCTAATTGCTGAGAATATAACTATTAAAAACGGCAAATATTTAAAAAAAGCAAAGCTCCAAATATCTTCGCATGCAACGTATAACATTGTCGCTGGTGCCATTCCAAAACTGATCAAATCGGCAAGTGAATCAAGCTCTTTCCCAATAGCTGAATAGGCTTTTAAAAGTCTTGCTGCAAAACCATCAAGAAAATCAAAAACTGCTGAGAGTAAAACAAAATAAAGCGCAATATCAAGTTTGCCTTCAAACGCAAACACAACAGCTAAACAGCCGCAGAAAAGATTGGCTGAAGTAAGCAAATTCGGGACAAACTTGAAAAATTTAATCACTATTTATGGTTTTTAATTTGTTTTAAAACATTTTCCCATCTCGAGTCACTCATTTTTGCACCCACCTCCTCAATAACATTTCCACTTAAGATGGCTCCATACCAACCGCATTCGCTTGGTGCTTTCTTTTTTATGTATCCATATAGGAATCCTGCAGCATATAGGTCTCCCGCACCAGTTGTATCAACAGGTTCGGCGTTAATAACTCCAACTTTAACTATTTCGTTATTTGCCCAAATCAGCGAACCCTCTTTTCCTATTTTAACAACTGCAACTTTGCATACTTTTGAAAGCTCTTTTATAGCCTCTTCAGGCATTTTTTTAGTGAATGATTTGGCTTCCTCTTCGTTGGCAAACACAATATCTACATAGTTGCCAACTATACTTTTCAGAAACTCTAAATTTTCCTCAACAACATTGAAACTTGCTAAGTCAAGAGATACTTCTAATCCACACTCTTTGGCAAGTTTAACCGCATTTAGTATTAAATCGTGATTTTGGACTAAATAGCCTTCAATGTGTAAAATGTTGTATCCTTTAAAATTATCTGCTTTGATATCGTTTGCACTTAGCTCAACTGCTGCACCTAAATAGGTTGCAAAGGTGCGCTCACTATCGGGACTTATTAAAGTAATAGCACGACCCGATTCTGTTTTTGAATTATTTAGATGGTTTTTTATATTGGCAGCTTTTAAGTCGTCAGCAAAAAAATTACCAAGCTCGTCATTGCCCACTTTACCTATAAAGCCAGTAGTTATTCCAAGTTTAGCTAATCCGTGTATTGTGTTTGCAGCTGAGCCTCCAGATGATTGGCTAACATCAAGACCTGAAACTTTTGCAAGAACTTCATTAGAACGTTTTTTATCAACCAATTGCATGCTACCACGAGGGAATCCTAATTCGTGTAAAGTATTATCGCTTTTAAGTTTGATTAAAATATCAACAAGGGCGTTGCCCATTCCTATAACCTTCATTTTTTGGAACCATTTAGCTTTAATGAAAAACAAAACTCAAAAATACTCAATAAAAATTGAAAATTAAGTATCAATTGAAAAATTGGTTAAAATAAAAGAGACAGCGCATGCGCTGTCTCTACTTTTACTTTATAAACTTTTATACTTCGACTTCGCTCAACACACCGCCTTTCAACTCAAATTATATCAGATGGAATGACACGGTTACACCAGCTGTAACGATAGCAACCATGCTCATAAGTTTAATCAAAATATTTAAACTTGGTCCAGCTGTATCTTTAAATGGGTCACCAACCGTATCTCCAATAATAGCGGCTTTATGTGCTTCTGAACCTTTACCGCCGTAGTTACCCTCTTCGATATATTTTTTTGCATTATCCCAAGCCCCACCAGAGTTGGCCATGAATATAGCAAGAACAAAACCGGAACCTAATCCGCCAACTAATACCCCCATTACCCCGGGAACACCGAATATAATTCCAGTAACAACCGGGATTATTATTGCTAATAGTGATGGTAACATCATTTCTCGTTGGGCTCCTTTAGTTGATATTTGAACGCATGTAGCATAATCAGGATCGTCTTTACCTTCAAGAATACCGGGCTTAACACGGAATTGTCTTCTAACTTCATCAACCATTTTTTGTGCTGCACGGCCAACGGCATTCATTGTCAAGCCGCAAAATACAAATGCCATCATAGAACCAATAAAAACACCTACAAGAACAGTTGGGTTCATTAGATTGATTTTGTAATAGCCAATTAAGTCAACGATATTTAGTTCACCAATATTCTTAATTACTCCGTCTGCAAGTTCAAGAACTGTTTCTCCAGCATTAATTAGTGCAATTTTAATTTCTTCCATATAAGATGCTAACAGTGCAAGAGCGGTTAAAGCAGCCGAACCTATTGCAAATCCCTTGCCTGTAGCTGCTGTTGTGTTACCAAGTGAATCTAAAGCATCTGTACGTTTACGTACTTCTTCTCCAAGTCCACTCATTTCAGCATTTCCTCCTGCATTGTCGGCTATTGGTCCGTAAGCGTCAGTTGCTAAGGTAATACCAAGTGTCGAAAGCATACCAACAGCTGCAATTCCAATACCATATAGTCCTAACTGTAAATTTTGTGGTTCGAGCATACCTCGAACATTAAAATTGGTTGCACATAAGAATGCAATAATAATTGCTGCACATATTGTTATTACAGGAATGGCTGTTGAAATCATTCCTAATCCCATACCAGATATAATTACAGTGGCAGGACCTGTTTGAGTGCTTTCTGCAACTCTTTTTGTAGGCTTATATGATTGCGAAGTAAAGTACTCGGTAGATTGCCCGATAATAATACCGGCTATTAAACCTGTAATTACAGAGAACGATAATCCTACCCAATTGTGAAGTCCTAATAGATAAAGAATTACAAATGTTGATATTGCAATTAAAATTGAACTAACATTTACCCCAAGTCCTAAAGAACCAAGTAGTTGTTTAATTGTGGCATTCTCTTTTGTTCGTACTAAAAATATACCAAAAATTGAAAGAAATATACCTACAGCAGCTACCAACATTGGAGCAAGTACGGCTTTTAATTGCATATCACCTTCGAAGGAGTAGAAGGCAGCGGCACCTAACGAAGCAGTTGCAAGAATTGAACCAGCGTACGATTCATAAAGGTCGGCACCCATACCCGCAACGTCTCCTACGTTATCACCAACGTTATCGGCAATTGTAGCTGGGTTACGTGGGTCATCTTCGGGGATACCGGCTTCAATTTTTCCTACAAGGTCGGCACCTACGTCAGCAGCTTTTGTATATATACCGCCTCCAACACGAGCAAACAGTGCTTGAGTTGATGCACCCATACCAAACGTAAGCATGGTTGTAGTTATAACCACAAGTTTTTGGGCGGATGTTGCTTCAACAATAAATCTGTCTAATATGATATACCATAAAGATATGTCAAGTAATGCTAACCCAACAACAACTAAACCCATTACAGCACCCGAGCGAAAAGCCACTTTAAGACCATTGTTTAAAGAGTTTCGGGCTGCATTTGCGGTTCTAGCTGATGCGTAAGTAGCTGTTTTCATTCCAAAAAATCCGGCTAAACCTGAGAAAAACCCTCCTGTAATAAATGCAAAAGGCACCCAGGGATTTTGGATTTTCAAACCATAGGCAAGAAATGCGAAGATTAATGTAATAACAACAAAAACAATGGCTACAACTTTATATTGCTGTCTTAGATAAGCCATTGCTCCTTGACGAACATGAAGGGCTATTTTTTTCATCATATCTGTCCCTTCATCAAGGCTTAGTGTTTTTTTGTAAAAATAGTAAGCAAAACCTAAAGCTACTATCGAACTGATTGGTACTAACCAAAAAATAATTGGCATGACGTGTTCTCCTTTTTTTTAATTAACAATTCGAATTATTTTTCTCAGAAATTTTATTCGTGTTTTGTAAACGAAAATAATTAATCGGCGAAAATCGTAAAAAAATCTTAAATTATTATTATAAGTTTCTAAAATTTGTAAAACGTTTTTGTAACATAGACTTAAATTTTATAAGTCTAAAACTGTTAGTTGCTGAATAACAGTCATATACGCAAGGATAATAATTTGAGATTTAACGAGAAGATTATTTTTGTTTTCTCATAATGATTAAAAGTTTTTTTTGAAAAATTTGATTTTTTTAATCATACGTGGAACAATAATAAACTAAATTAGGTAATATTTACAACAAAACAGGTCACTACATAGAAGCGACCTGTTTTATTTTGCGACCTCGAAGGGATTCGAACCCCTGACCGTCTGATCCGAAGTCAGATGCTCTATCCAGCTGAGCTACGAGGCCCTTATATGTTGCTTAAATCAAAAAGAGGTCAACAACTAAAACTGTTAGACCTCTTTTTCCGTCGGGGCAGCAGGATTCGAACCTGCGACCCCCTGCTCCCAAAGCAGGTGCGCTAGCCGGACTGCGCTATGCCCCGTAAAATTAATTTTATTTCTTAGACCGTCCTCGCGGAGAGGGAGGGATTCGAACCCTCGGTACAGTTACCCGTACGACAGTTTAGCAAACTGTTGGTTTAAGCCACTCACCCACCTCTCCGAATGAGAGCGCAAAGATAAACAATCTTTTTATCTATCAAAAAAATATTAGCTTTTTATATCGGATTTTTTTCTTTATTGTCCTCGAATCGTGCTGAATATAAAGATATAGGATTACTATTCAACGTTTTTCATTGTCAATTGTATTCGTTCTCTATCACGGTCAATCAAAAGCACTTTAACTTTCACGGTCTGGTGCAATTTAACAACATCTGCAGGACTTTTAATATAGGTGTTGCTAATTTGTGAAATATGAACCAATCCGTTTTGTTTGATACCGATATCAACAAAAACTCCAAAATTTGTAATGTTGGTAACAATTCCTGTAAGTATCATTCCCTCTGATAGTTGGTCAATAGAAGATATTCTGTCGTCGAACTGAAACGATGTTATTTTTCCACGTGGGTCTCTTCCGGGTTTTTTAAGTTCTTCAATTATGTCATTAAGAGTGTATTCTCCGCATTCTTCATCAACCAACTCGGCTATATTTACTTTCTTTAGCAGTGCCGAATTACCAATTAGCTCCGAAACAGTGGTGTCGAGCTTTTCCGCCATTAAATGTACGGTGTCGTAATTTTCGGGATGTACCGCCGAGTTGTCTAAAGGGTTTAAGCCACCTGGTATTCTCAAGAATCCTGCACATTGCTGAAATGCTTTTGCGCCTAATCTGGGAACATCGTTTAACTCAGTTCGCTCTTTAAAAGCCCCATTCTCTTTACGGTATTGTACAATATTTTGTGCCAATGCAGGTCCAAGTCCAGAGACATACGACAATAGTTGTATCGATGCAGTATTGAGATTTACTCCCACTTTGTTAACGCTACTTACAACCACTTGGTCGAGTTCTGTTTTCAGTTTCGTCTGGTTTACATCGTGTTGATACTGACCAACTCCAATCGATTTTGGGTCAATTTTTATAAGTTCGGCTAATGGGTCTGAAAGTCTTCTCCCTATTGATACGGCTCCGCGCACGGTTACGTCATAATCGGGGAACTCGTCCCGAGCGATTTTTGAGGCTGAATAAATTGACGCTCCGCTTTCATCGACAACGTACACCTTAATGTCTCTACGAAATCTGAGTGATGAGATAAACCGTTCGGTTTCTCGGCTTGCTGTGCCATTTCCAATAGCAATCAGCTCAACGTTGTAAGCTTCGATAAGCGTGTGCATTTTTCTTGCTGCTGCAATCTCTTCGGATTTTGGAGGGTGCGGATAAATGGTTTCATGGTGTAGCAAGTTCCCGTGTTCATCGAGGCATACAACCTTGCAACCTGTTCTGAAACCAGGGTCAATTCCCATAATGCGTTTCTCTCCGGCGGGAGGCATCATTAATAGTTGTCGTAAATTTGATGCAAACACTTTAATAGCCTCATCATCAGCGAGTTCTTTATAGTAATTTAATGTTTCGGTCTCCATCGACGGAGCCAAAAGACGTTTGCAAGAATCTTTTAAAGCAATTGTAACCTGCTCGGCTGCCTTGTTTCGTGATTTTACAAAGCGTTTTGCCACAATATCTTCCATCTCTTCAGTTTCGACTGTTACGCGTACACGCAATAACCCATCTTTATCGCCGCGCATCATAGCCATTAAGCGGTGTGGTTTACACTTTTTAATCTGTTCCGAAAAATCGAAGTAATCGCGATAAGTAGCGGCTTCTTCTTCCTTTCCTTTTACAACTTGCGAGCTAATAAATGCCTTTCTGATAAAGTGTTGTCGTAAGTTGTCACGTACTGCAGCATTTTCGCTAATTGTTTCAGCAATAATATCTCTGGCACCAGAGAGAGCCTCTTCGGTGGTTAGCACATCTTTGTTAATGTAGGCTTTTGCAAGAAATTCGGGATCGTCGTTTTTCTGAGCCAATATCATTTGCGCCAAGGGTTCAAGTCCTTTTTCGCGTGCTATTATTGCTTTGGTACGTCTTTTAGGTCTAAACGGTAAATATAAATCTTCAAGTTTAGTGGGTTCAACCTCATTTTCAATGCTTTTCCTTAAATCATCTGTCAGCAAACCTTGATCTTCTATCGTTCGTAATATCGTATCTTTTCGCTCTTCTAACTCATAATAACGCTTTAACGATGCTTCGATTTCAAACAGAGCTATCTCGTCGAGATTTCCGGTTTTCTCTTTTCTATATCTGCTAATAAAAGGAACAGAGTTTCCGTCTTCAAGTAACGAAATAGCCGCATTTAGGTTTTTAATGGGAATATTTAATTTTTGGCTTACAAAATCGAGATAATAATTTTTCACTTTGTCGATATTTTTTGATGTGAGACAAAAATAAACAATTTTATACCAATTGTAATTTTATAATAGATTGAACTTTTATAAAATCACAGTTATTGAACTATGTCAAATATTTATGAATTATGCTAACTTTGCAGATGTTTTACTATTCAATCGATATTTATGAGCAAAATACCGTTTTTTAAGCAAAAGGTTTTTTGGAAACACCTTGGCATAGCTGCTGCAAGTGCATTTGTATTTCTTTGGTTAGTGTTTTTCTCATTAAAGATTTTTACTCGTCACGGTCGTTCGCAAATTGTTCCTGATTTTACAGGGTTAACAATAGATGAAGCGAAACAAGTTGCAAAAAGACATGGATTAGTTCTTCAAATATCTGATTCAACGTTTGTTAGAGGAAGGCAAAAGGGAACTATCGTCTCACATGTTCCGCGTTCAGATGATAGAGTAAAAAAAGGTCGTAGAATTTTTGCCACAATCAATGCTTTTACAGTTCCTCGTATTCCAATGCCTAATGTTACAGGTGTTTCGTACCGGCAAGCGAAAGTAACGCTCGAAAGCTCAGGTTTAAAAGTTGGACAACTTAAATATGTACCCGATCCAATGAAAAATTATGTTTTAGGACAACAATATGAAAACAGAGCAATTGCCCCCGGAACCCCCATAGCTACAGGAGAGCCTATAGATCTGGTATTAGGTCAGGGTGGTTCGTGGCAAACAACCTCAGTAATTGATGTTATAGGAATGACACTCGATGAAGCCTGTAGTGCCATTAACAATGAATATTTAAACGTTGGTTCGGTTTTATATGACTCATCAGTACAAACTTATACCGATTCGCTAAAATCTCGTATTTACAAACAAAGCCCTCAAAGTGGTTACAGTGCACGATTAGGTACTTATGTCGATTTATGGCTTACTATTGATGATGAATAATATATTCAGCAAAAAAATACAATTATATGTTTTGGATAACGTTTCAATTGTTTTGGTGTGTAATTGTGAATAAAATTTAAAAAACAAAAATCGATGAATAAACTTCCCAATATCACAAAACATATATTTTTCTCTGTTTTTGTAGTATTTCTGACAGCTTCAATCTGTTTAGGTCAGGAGGAGCTTACAGGGCTATTTTCGAATCCGGCACTGCGTAAACAATCGCCATCATTTAGCAAACGAATAACGACATTACCATTAGAACTGCCGTTTTTTGATGATTTTTCAACCACCACGGGATATCCAAATCAAGACTTATGGAGTGATTCTACTGCATATATCAACCAACACATGTCGTTATACAGCATAAGTGTCGGTGTTGCTACGTTAGACGGTGCAGATTCGAAAGGTGATTTATATCCGTTGGGCTTTGGTCAAAGTCATAGGAAAGGTGATTCACTTACATCGCATTCTATTAATCTTGGCGGACTACAAATGTCCGATTCTATATATCTTAGTTTCTTTTACCAGTCTGGTGGGTTAGGAGCCAAACCGGGGAAAGGCGACAGTCTAATTGTAGAGTTTTACGATACTGCAAAATGGGTAAAAATGTGGGCTACAGATGGAGGAATACAAGATGACGAATGGCGACAAGTGTTAATTCCTGTAAAAAAAGTAGAATTTTTACATGACCAATTTCGTTTTCGTTTTCGTAATTTAATCAGCCCAAGCGGTGGTGGAGTTATTGCAACCAACTGTGATATGTGGAATATCGACTATGTTAGATTGGATAAAAACAGACATAGAAATGATACAGTTGTTAAAGATGTTGCCTTTACCCGCCCTCCAAATTCGGTTTTAAAGCAATATTCGTCAGTACCGTGGAAGCATTATATTCTGAACTCGGCTAATGAACGTGGAAACATAGATTTTTATTTCGCTAATCACGACAACATTGATAACCAGAATATTACCATTTATTATAAAGTCAGTCGTTTAGGAAGTACCTATAGTGACAGTGTTTTTATTGGAGCTATGAATTATGCAGCTTTTGAGCATGTGAGCCATTCAGAACCAGTTACGCAAAATCTGTTTCCATTAGCTACAGTGGATTCGATTGAATTTTTGGTTGAAACAAAGTTAATTACATCGGCAATGTATCCAAAGTCGAACGATGTAGCTTCGAGAGTACACCATTTTTCGAATTATTATGCTTATGACGATGGTTCAGCAGAAAATGGTTACAACCTTAATCAAGCCGGGAATATGGCTGCAATAAGGTACGAGACAAGTCAAGGCGACTCGCTCAGAGGGGTATATATGTTTTTTAACACAACGCGCGACACGATGTACAGCACCAATTATTTTGACCTGTGTGTGTGGGCAAACGACGGAGGAATGCCGGGTAGGTTATTATACTCAAAGCCCGGATTTACACCATCATTCAGCAACGATAATAGTTTTGCAAAACTATTGTTCGACTCTGCCATTTACGTTTCAGGATATTTTTTTGTAGGTTGGCGAAAAACAACCGATAGAATTATGAGCGTCGGTATCGACAAAAATACAACTGTATCGCAACGAAATTTTTATAATACTGGTCAAAATTGGCAAGCATCGCAATTTAACTATGCAATAATGATAAGACCAATTTTATCGCGCAGTAGTATTGTAGGGATTGATTTACCGCAGGCTGAGACAGAGAGCATTAACGTTTATCCTGTGCCGGCAAGTAGCTCAATATCAATATCGTATCCGGACATAAAACGCCCTTGGATAGTTACAATTACCGATTTGTCGGGAAGATGTATCTACCAGTCGCAAAGACCTGACAATATCGACTGTTCGCATTTTGATAATGGTATCTACATAATCTCATTCTTCGACTGCCGAGAGAGACATCATCAGCGAATTATTATCCAAAAATAGTGTGTCGGCATGACTCAAGACGACTTACAAGAGAATTTTCAGGGCGAGTTTCAAGATGATAATCTCGAAATGTTCGAACACTTTAGGATTGTAGTCGATTCGGGTCAGGGGATAATGCGTATTGATAAATTTTTAAATGACCGTATTACCAATGCAAGCCGAACGAAAATACAAGCGGCTTCGGAGGCTGGTAATATTCTTGTTAACGACCAATCTGTAAGGTCGAACTATAGAGTGAAGCCCGGCGATATCATTCAGGTAATGATGACATATCCGCCACGCGAAATAGAGATTATCCCTGAAGATATCCCTCTGAACATTGTTTTTGAAGACGACCATTTAATTGTTGTGAATAAGCCCGCGGGAATGGTGGTTCATCCAAGTTATGGACACTATCAGGGCACACTTGTTAATGCTTTGGCATATTATCTTAAAGATAATGAGATGTTTAAAGGCAACGATCCGCGTCCGGGATTGGTTCATCGTATTGACAAAGACACATCGGGTCTTTTGATGATTGCCAAAACCGAACAAGCCAAAGTTAACCTGTCGAAACAATTTGAGGAGCGAACCACACGTCGTACATACAACGCATTGGTTTGGGGAACTTTCCCAGAGATGCACGGCACCGTGATTGGAAATATCGGAAGAAATCCTAGAAACAGAAAAGTAATGTATGTTTATGAAGATGAAAATATTGGTAAACACGCAGTTACACATTATTCGGTTCTTGAAGATTATGGATATGTAACTTTAGTAGAGTGTCGTTTGGAGACCGGAAGAACACACCAAATAAGGGTTCATATGCAATATATCAAACATCCTATATTTAACGATCCGGAGTATGGTGGAGATAAAATACTGAAAGGAACAACGTTTTCAAAGTACAAACAGTTCGTTCAAAACTGTTTCGATATATGTCCACGTCAAGCTTTGCATGCGAAAACGTTGGGGTTTGAACATCCAGTCACAGGCAAATCAATGGACTTCGATTCAGAGTTGCCCGATGATTTTCAACTTTTAGTTGAAAAATGGCGCGGATACGTTGAGAATAGAGATATAGAGAATTAGTAACAAAATGTCATAAAATCTGAATAGAATGAAGTTTAATAAATTTATACACGGATTTTTAAGTGGAATAATTATCACAACTCTTGTGTTTTCGCTGTTTGTATATAGAAATTGGGATAGTTTTGGTTCGTGGGAGGGATTGTATAGGTTTATAAGATATGGAAAAATGATGTCACCACTGATAAGTTTGTGTGCTCTTCCAAATCTAATATTATTTCTATATTTCATGCGCACAGACCGCTATAAAGCAGGTAAGGGGCTTATAGCTATAACCGTGGTATTTACGATAATAGTGTTTATACTGAAATTCAATACAGGTGTTGAAAACTAAATTAAAGTGCTTTAAACTCAATTGTTATGAGATATTACATTATAGCCGGCGAGGCATCAGGCGATTTACACGCAGCCAATTTAATCCACTCTTTAAAAAAAGTTGATAAAGAGGCTCAAATACGTGGAATGGGAGGCGATAAGATGGTAGCAGAAGGTGCCGATATCTGGAATAATTATAAGAACACAGCTTATATGGGTTATGTGAATGTAATAATGAACCTCAGAAGCATTCTTAACCTAATGGAACAGTGCAAACAAGATATTCAGCAGTGGAACCCCGATGTAGTTATTTTGGTCGATTATCCCGGATTTAATCTCAAAATTGCAGAGTTCGCTCATAACGCAGGAATTAAAGTTTACTACTATATTGCTCCCAAAATTTGGGCTTGGAAAGGGTATAGAATCAAGGAAATAAAGAAATATGTACACAAACTTTACTCTATATTGCCTTTTGAAGTTGATTTTTATAAAAAACACAATTATCCTATAAACTATGTTGGAAATCCTGTGTTAGACAACATCGCACGTACTTTAGACAGAAACCAACAACGCAACGATTTTATCACCAAACATAAGTTAAGCGGAAAACCAATAATTGCAGTATTGCCAGGAAGTCGCAAGCAAGAGATAAAATCTTTATTGCCAACCATGTGCGCCATAGCCGGGCAATATCCAAATTATGAGTTTGTTATTTCGGGCGCACCTGGGATTGAAACAGAATATTATAACAAATTCACAAAACTACAGAAACATAAAGTTGTTTTTAATGATACTTATCAACTTGTATATCATTCTGAAGCAGCGTTAGTGGCAAGTGGAACAGCAACATTAGAGACTGCTTTGATTGGAACACCGCAGGTCGTATGTTATAAAATTGGCGGAGGCATATTTACTTACGCTATCGGCAAAATAGTTTTTCGAAAAATCGGCTTTGTTTCGTTAGTCAATTTAATATTAGGAAAACTTTGCGTAACAGAACTTCTACAACATCAATTCAACAAACGAAGATTAAACAGTGACTTACAAAAAATAGTTAAGGGAGGAGAAAATCGCCAAAACATGTTGGCGCAGTACAAACAGCTGAGAGAGATAATGGGAGAACCCGGTGCATCAGACCGGGCAGCCCAAAATATTGTCGGATCATTGACCCAAAAACAATAAAAATGCTTATTTTCACGCCCTTAATCTTATCACGACAAAGGAAAAACGTTTTGCCAATGACCTTAAATTACTTATTAAAAAGCAGATATCTTTTTAATATTAACTATAGATTTTTAATATTTTTTACCATTGCCATCTCGCTGTTTTCAAGTGTTACAGGTCAAAATATTAGAGTTGGGTTATATCGTGATTTTGAAATTAGAACTGTAATTTTTAAAGTATTAGAAGGTTCTTATACTCTTACAACCCAAGACTCGCTTAAAGTAGAGATGGAAACGTCAGACATTCTATTCATAACGTCAGTCGGAGATCGTATAAGCCTGTGGAATACTGAGAAACATTTGGGAGTACATTCAAAAATACAAATAACCTCAAAAAATCCACAGTACAAAATGATGCTTGACCCTGTTTATCCAACTCTTCCCGCACGAAAATATTATGGCGATTTTGCTATATGGACAGACAGCACCTCACGCATGACGTTAGTTAATATTGTTTCTTTTCGAGAGTATTTGGCAGGAGTTGTAGAAGCTGAGTCGGGAGTTAGGTCAAAGCCTGAATATTACAAGGCTCAGGCAATTATTTGTAGGACCTATGCGCTTAATCATATCGACAGACACCAAGCAGAAGGCTTTCATATGTGTGATGAGGTTCATTGCCAAGTTTACAAAGGATTTGGAACAGAACACGGTCCAATTTTGAAAGCAGTTGACGACACTAAAGGATTAGTAATTGTTGATAATCAAGGTATGTTAATAACAGCTGCGTTTCACTCAAACAGTGGAGGGCAAACCGCCAACAGCGAAGATGTTTGGAGTACAACAGTGCCATATTTGAGAAGCAAGCCCGATATCTATTACGACAAACAGAGAAATAGCAATTGGGAAAAATCGGTTCCCATCGACGAATGGGTCGGATTTCTTAAAACAATGAATATTCAAGCATCAGAAAATACTGACTACAGATTTTCGCAACCAAAACGCCAACGATTTGCACTAATTGAAAATCAACCAGTTTTACTTAGCGATATAAGAAACGCTTTTAAACTTAAATCAACTTTTTTCTCTTTTGAAAACAACGGCAATAAAATAGTATTTAAGGGGAAAGGATACGGTCATGGTGTTGGACTTTCGCAAGAGAGTGCTATGGAAATGGCGCGCAAAGGGAAAACCTACAGCTCAATAATAGAATATTTTTATACCGATGTCAAGATAATAGATTTATACGAAACCACTTATTTGATGTCGCTACTACCAGAATAGCCTATCTGAAAGTTTTATGGCAGTAAGCTAAAAAAAGGAGAAAACCTATATCAGATTGTCTCCTAAACTTCTTACAGTTCCTTATTAAACTCTCTTTTAGAGAAAGATAGCCCATAAACAAATTCAAAGCCAATGTAGTTTATATTCTGTTCAACAGTACCATAACTATCATATCCAAGATTATAAAACTCATACCATCCTTTACCTATTATAGTGGGAGAATAGTTTGCTACAATATTGAAATGTAGAGAGTTATGCTTTTTTGTACACTTTATTATTCCTAGTTTCAAAAAATAACTAACTATATGCTTTTTTCCAGCGTCATCTATTTGAAAGTTAAATAGATCTACATTTGTGTTGTTATCATCAATGTAGTAGCTACTTCCTATTATAGTAGTAAAGTCTTTGCTCATAAGTGTCTGATACTTTGCTCCTATATCAATAGAGAAGATAGAGTTCTTAATTGGTAAAACCTTGTTAACTGATATTGGAAAAACGTACATTACTGAAGGATAGTCGTAATCCCGTAAATCTAAGTATTCATATTTATTATTATTAGTGAGATAAATACTATTTTCGGGTGCTTTAAAGTTGTAATTCAAATTGTAAGGAGCAACATTTAATCCAACACCAATATTAATGCCATACCCCTTATATATATGATTGTAATATGATATTAAAGCTTCGCCACTAATTGTTGGACTTGATTTTAAATGTTTTTTACCTTGGTGCTTTATCTTTAAGTTATCATACACAACCGGCGACAAAGAAAATCTAATTTGCTTATCGAAAATAAGATTTTCGTTTTGTTCTGTCTCTTGCGCATAACCTGTGGTTAACCCTGCTGATAGCAGTAGCACAATTGTTTGTAATAATACGATTGATTTTTTCATGGTCAATAAGTTTGATTTTTATTTACCTTTTAACAGTATTAATTTTGTTAGTCGTTTTAGTTGTTTAAAAAGGGATTTGTAAGTACAAGTTCAAATAGTAAACGCTTTTTTCGAAAATAAAGTATAAACACATTATTTAAAATAGGTTATCATTATTGACAACTTTAATTAAGTAAGTTAAACAGAATTGTTTTACAGCAGTTAGCTTTACATAAAGAGTGGCGTCAGTAAAAGGAAGCTAACTCATAAAAAACAGATTGACAAAAAATAATTATATTTGCTGATTACAGAGAGCTTTTAATTAGTTCGCAAAACCACACATCATGCTTAGAATCAAATTCGTACATACTCCAAAACCCAAACAGTTCAAATACAATCCACGGTATTACGATCCTGAAAAAGAGGAATTCGAAAAACGTAAAGCCGAATTAAGAAAGCAAAAGGGTTATGATACTGGCAGTAGCATTCGCGGGGCTTTCACAAATCGTTCATTAGCAAGACGTAAGGCTCAACGGTCATCCAATATACGGCTACTGATTATTCTTGCAGTTTTATTAATTATAGGCTGGTGGCTACTACAGTAAAACCATTATCAGTCCCAATTTAATGAAAGCCAAAGTCATAATTCGTAATTCATGACTCGTAATTTGTAATTCGTAACTCGCAATTGAAAAAAAAGTACGTTACTTTGTCCACCCAACATTAAAATTGTAAATTTGTGACATCAAACAAAAAAATATAAGAAAACTCCATTATCATGGGAAGAGCATTTGAATATAGACGCGCAGCCAAAGAGAAACGTTGGGACAAAATGTCGAAAATATTCCCTAAATTGGCGAAATCCATTACAATAGCAGCGAAAGAGGGCGGACCAGACCCCGACCTAAACGCAAAACTAAGAACGGCAATCTTGAACGCCAAAGCTCAAAATATGCCCAAAGATAATATCGATGCAGCTATAAAACGAGCCGCGGGCAAAGATTGCGAGGACTACAGCGAAGTTCTGTACGAAGGGAAAGGTCCTCATGGAGTTATGGTCGTGGTGGAATGTGCTACTGATAACCCAACGAGAACCGTTGCCAACGTAAAATCGTACTTCAATAAAGCCGGTGGTAGCTTAGTGCCAACAGGCTCATTCGAGTTTATGTTTACGCGTAAAGCAGTTTTTGAAATCACAAAGACAGATGACATTGATATTGAGGCGATTGAGCTAGAGTTGATAGATGCAGGATTAAGTGAACTTGAAGAACACGAAGATACAATATATCTATATGCCGATTACGTAAATTTTGGAACAATGTCCAAAGCTCTGGAAGATCTGAATATAGAGCCTGAAAAATCGTCATTGCAACGAATACCAAACACAACGGTTGAGTTTACCGAAGAGCAGTTAGTCGATATAGAAAAAATGCTCGACAAAATTGAAGATGATGATGATATTCAAGCTGTTTATACAAATATTGAATAGTTATTAATTTGTAAAACCATTAGTAATGAGCAATATAAAAAGATTAGAAGATATAGCAACTCAAGTACGTCGCGATATTATTAGAATGGTACATGGAGCAAAATCAGGGCACCCTGGAGGCTCTTTGGGTTGTGCCGATTTTGTGACAGCCCTCTATTTCGAAATTATGGATCACAATCCAAAAAAATTCGATATGAACGGAAAGAACCAAGACCTCTTCTTTCTCTCAATCGGACACACTTCACCCTTGTTTTACAGTGTGTTGGCACGTTCGGGCTATTTTGATGTAAAAGAACTGGCAACATTCCGTAAATTAAATACAAGGCTTCAGGGTCACCCAACTACACATGACAACCTGCCGGGAGTGAGAATAGCGTCAGGATCATTAGGACAGGGGCTTTCTGTAGCATGTGGAGCAGCACTATCCAAAAAACTTAACGGGGATAAAAAGTTGGTTTACGCGCTACTCGGCGATGGCGAGATACAAGAGGGGCAGATTTGGGAAGCTGCTATGTTCGCTTCTGCAAGAAAAATTGACAATCTAATCGCAACCGTTGATTATAACGGCAAGCAGATTGACGGACCAGTTAAAGATGTTCTCGATTTAGGAAATCTACGAGCCAAGTGGGAAGCATTCGGCTGGACAGTTGTAGAAATGAATGGCAACAATATGGCTGATGTTGTTAAAAACATTAATCACGCTAAAACGTTGACAGGCAAAGGGAAACCCGTCTGTATTATTATGAAAACCGAAATGGGTTGCGGAGTAGATTTTATGATGGGAACTCACAAATGGCACGGAGTAGCGCCAAATGACGAACAAACCCAAAAAGCTCTTGCACAACTACCAGAAACGTTAGGCGATTATTAATTTTTTAAAGGCGAGATAAGCAAACTATTCCGCACTTTTTTATAACTAAATGAAGTTTTTACTATTAATAGAGTCGATATTGCAAAAGCTACTACCCAAAAAGTGGAGACTTGCATTATCGAAACTAAGGATAAAAGTTTATTGGTTTATAAGTTGGTGTGGAAAACCATATTTCTATTATCGGCAAGCCAAATACAAAAAGATTGTCGCAAAAACAGGTAAAAAAGAGAGACTTAAGGTTGCTTTTTTCGCTTTTCAAGACTCTATTTGGAAGTATGATTCGCTCTACAGAAACTTAGAAAATCACCCAAAATTCGACCCAATAGTAGTGGTAATCCCTTACGTCACGTACGGAGATGAAGCTATGCTGGCAGAGATGAATAAAACAGCTGAAGCTTTTGTAAATAAGGGATATAAAGTAGTTAAATCATATAACGAAGAGACAAAACAATTTATTTCGGTAAAAAAGGAGATAGACCCTAACATAATATTTTTCACCACCCCATTTCGTTTAACATCGCCTAAGTTTCAAATATCCAACTATTTAGACCGACTAACAGCATACGTTCCGTATGGTATTATGGCTGTAAAAATGGAGGAGGATCAATATAACCAAATGTTTCACAATCTAGCGTGGCGTTGCTATTACGAAACGTCCATTCACAAAGATATGGCTAAAAACGTATCTCACATAAAGGCAAAAAATGTAGTTGTAACAGGGTATCCGTTGGCTGATAAATATTTAGATACATCTTACAAACCAAAAGAGGTTTGGAAAAATGCAGATCCTTCAGTAAAACGAATAATATGGGCGCCACATCACACATTGGAAGCAAACGCGACCCTTAGTAGTTATTCAAATTTTTTAACATATAGCGAGTACTTTTTTAAACTAATAGAAAAATTAAATCACAAAATTCAAATAGCATTTAAACCGCACCCAATACTAAAACTCAAGCTATATAATCACACTGAATGGGGGAAAGAGCGAACCGACCAATACTATTTACGTTGGGCAACAATGCAGAATTGTCAACTGGAAGAAGGTGACTATGACGATCTGTTCTTAACATCAGATGCTTTGATACACGATAGTATCTCGTTTATATCGGAGTACTGTTTTACAGGAAAGCCGGCACTTTTTACTGTAAGCGATAAGAAAATAGCTGATAGGTTCAATGTTTTTGGAACTAAAGCATTCCAATTGTCGTATATGGCTTATAGTGAGTCAGATATATGTCAATTTATTGAAAATGTAGTTTTAAATGGCAATGACAGTCGAAAAAATGAAAGACAAACATTTGTAAATGATATATTAAAACCACCGCATAATCAAACCGCTGTAAGTAATATTATTAACGATTTAGTCGAAAATATTTGGCAAAAAGAGCAGTAGCGATGTCTGGGCTGTAGTATTTGTACAATCGGTGTTAATTTGTTTCTAAAAAAAATGTAACTTTGCACATTTTGTATTAACTGAAAACATAAACCCTATGAAGTTCGTTTTCGATTTAGACGGTACTATAACATCACAGGAAACACTTCCGCTAATAGCCTCGCATTTTAAAATTGAAGCTGAGATTTCGGAGCTGACGCGTGAAACTATTCAAGGAAATATCCCATTTGTAGAAAGCTTTATTCGTAGAGTTCATATTCTGGGTGATTTACCTGTAGATCAAATAGATAGATTGTTAGGAGAAGTTGAACTATATCCAAATCTTCTTAAATTTATAAAAGAGAATATTAACAGTTGTGTTATTGCAACCGGAAACCTTGACTGTTGGGTAAAAACATTAGTAGAAAAGGTTGGATGTGAGGCATTTACATCAACGGCAAAAGTAAAAAACAATAAAGTAGAAAAAATTGAAAAAATCTTAAAAAAGGAAGATGTTGTAAAACATTATCAAAAAATGGGAGAGACAGTTGTGTTTGTTGGCGACGGGAACAACGATGTTGAGGCAATGCGTATTGCCGATATTTCTATAGCAGTTGGCACAACGCATCATCCGGCTAACAGCATACTTCCATTTACTGATTATCTGATATTTAACGAAAAATCGCTATGTCTGCAGCTAAATCAATTATTATAAGTTGTGCCGGAGTAGGCTCACGCTTAGGACTTGGACAAACAAAAGCTTTGGTAAAAATCAATGACCGAACAATTATTTCTTGGCAACTTGAACTATTTAAAGATATTGAGGATGTAAGAATTGTGATAGGTTATCAGGCAAAAGAGGTTGTAAAAGAGGTACTTAAGCATCGCAAAGATGTGATTTTTGTGTACAACCACGAGTATTACAGTACTAAAACCGGGGCAAGTTTTTATTTGGGTTGTCGTCACGGAAATGAGTATGCAATAGAGTGGGACGGTGACCTATTGGTTCATCCCGACGATGTTAAAAAGCTACTACAGGAGCCCGGCGAATTTATTGGTTACTCCGAAATTACGTCAGATGAAGCCGTTTATGTTCAAACTGACAAACAGGGTAATGTTTTAGCATTCTCTTGGGAATCTGGACAATATGAGTGGACAGGACCAGCATGCATAAAACGCGACAAGGTAGTTTTTACAAAAGGTAATGTCTTTGAACAAATTGAACCTCATTTGCCAATTAAAGGCGTAAAAATAAGAGCATACGATATTGATACTTACGATGATTATAAACGTGTATCCGAATTTGTAAAATCTTGGTAGAATATGGACAACACCCTTTCAAAAGCGTTTTTTGCAAATATGGCAAAAAATCAGCCTGACCAAAAAAGTGTTAAAATCAACTCATTCAATGATTACACACAATACGATGTTGATTTTATTCTTAAGTATGCCAGTCAGAATACATCAGTTTTAGATGTAGCGTCAGGAACAGGACTGATTATAAATAAGTTATACGATAAGGTGAAAGACATTACAGCAGTTGAACTTTTCACTGATTTTTCTAAATTTATTGTCGAAGCACCGAATGTTATAGTTGTCAATCAAGATGTTGCAAAATTTGACACAAAAAAAACATTCGATTTAGTAACAATGTTTGGCATAATGCAATATTTCAACGAAGAAGAGAGCCGTGAGATTTATAAAAAGTATTTTAATTTTGTAAAAAAAGGCGGAACCATTATAGTTAAAGGACAGCTTGGTGTTAAAGAAGATGTTACTGTATCGGGCTTTTCTGAGGAGCTTAAAACTAACTACTATTCACAATACAGATTCAAAGAAAAAGAGATTGAGATGATTGAAAGTGCAGGTTTTAATAACTCGCAACTTTTTGATATCTATCCAAAGGAGTGCAATAGGTGGGAGAATACTCATTTTTATGCAATTGTGGCAAATAAGCCTTAATTAGAATTGTTTGAGGTTTAAAACATCAGTTTTTTTAAAAATAATCTTTTTTAGAACACTCTTATTTCAAAAAAGTAATTACCTTTGCAACGCAATTTGCGGATGTGGCGTAATTGGTAGCCGCGCTAGACTTAGGATCTAGTGTCGAAAGACGTGGGGGTTCGAGTCCCTTCATCCGCACAGCAAATATGAAAAAGAACCGTCAACGGAAACGCTTGGCGGTTTTTTTTAGTTTATGTCAATTTTATTGTAAATTTGTCGGTTTAAAAAACCTAAACTTTAAGAAATTAGAAAATAAAATAACAGAACAGCAGTTTAGCATAGGCAAGATATGAACAAAAATACCAAACCTTGAACTTAAATTGTTGATTGCTAATGACCTTAAAAATAATAAAAAAATGAAAGTCGAATTAAATAAAATCGATGACTTAAATGCTGAGTTAACTGTACAAATCAGCGCTGAGGACTATAATCCAAGAATTGAAAAAACACTCAAAGAGTATCGTAAAAACGCGCAGATGCCGGGTTTTCGCAAAGGAATGGTGCCCTATGGACACATCAAGCGAATTTACGGAAACGGCGTTAAAGCGCAAGAAATTCAGGGACTTGTCTCTGAATCAGTTTCAGAATATTTAAAAACTGGAGAAGTTGATATTTTAGGTGATCCTCTAATGAATATAGATAAAACTGATAAAATCAAGGGTTTAGATAATTCCGACGATATTAACTTTGTATTTGACTTAGGCTTACGACCCCAATTTGAAGTTAAACTTTCAAAGAGAAACAAAATACCATACTACAAAATCGACATCACAAAAGAGTATATCAATGATACAGTCAATAATATAGCAATGCGAAACGGCACATTGGACGATGTTGATGAGATTGCTGAAAGTGACATGATTATGTGTAGTGTAAGGCAACTAGACAGTGAAGGGAAAATTTTAGAGGACGGGATTGTTAATGAGTCAACATATATAAGAATTGAAAGTATAGAGGATGCTAAATCGAAGAAAAAATTTATCGGCAAGAAAAAGGACGAAAAGGTAATATTTAACCCAAAGAAAGCAGTAAAAAATGCAACCGAAATTGCAGCAATGCTCAAAATAGAAAAAGAAGACGCAGAGGCACTCGACTGTAATTTTGAAGCTACTATAATAGAAATCAAAAGATTGAAAAAAGCTGAGATAAATACCGAGCTATTTGATAAAGTTTATCCGGGAAAAGAGATAAAAACCGAAGAGCAATTCAAAGAAGCTATTTTTTCTGAAATAGAAAAATCTAACCATTATAGTCACGAATCGAAGTTCTTAGAGACAGCAACTAAATACTTAACCGAAAAAATCGACCCCAAACTGCCCGAAGAATTTTTAAAACGCTGGTTAGTTGATACAGAAAAAGTTGCAGAAGATAAGATAGATGAAGTGTGGGATAATTACCGAAAAATATTCCAATGGAGAATTATTGTTGATAAAATTGCTAGCGATAACGATGTTAAGATTGAAGAAAACGATGTAATGGAGAGAGTTAAAGAAGATCAAAGAATGGCATTTTTACGTTACAATATAACTGATATTCCAGATGAAACTCTAACGCAAATGGCTATAAAGAGACTTAGTGAGGAAGAAAACGCATATGGTCATTACTTCTCTTTAGCTGCCGAAAACAAGGTTCTTGAGTTGCTTAAAGAGATAGTAAATGTTGAAGAAACCGTTGTTCCTGTAGATGATTTTTTTAATAAATAAAACCAAAAAGACATGTTTCCACAAAATGAATTTAAAAAATATGCTGTTAAACACCACGGAATAAACAGCATGACTTATGATCGCTATACTTCAATCGTAAGTAATTACATATCACCAACAATTATCGAGGAGCGTCAGTTAAACGTTGCCAGTATGGACGTTTTTTCACGTCTGATGATGGATAGAATTATATTTCTGGGGCTTCCAATAGACGATTATGTAGCAAATATCGTTCAAGCTCAATTACTGTTTTTAGAATCAACCGATCCTGCAAAAGACATCCAAATTTATTTTAACACACCGGGTGGCAGTGTACACGCTGGACTTGCCATTTATGACACAATGCAATTTATTTCTGCAGACGTTGCAACCATTTGCACAGGAATGGCTGCAAGCATGGGAGCAGTTCTTCTATGTGCAGGAGCAAAAGGAAAACGTTCAGCATTACTACATAGTCGTGTAATGATACACCAACCCATGGGAGGAGCGTCAGGTCAGGCTGATGATATGGAAATTACTGTTAAAGAGATACAAAAGCTTAAGCGCGAGCTGTACGAAATAATTGCAAATCACAGTGGAAACGAATACGAAAAAGTTGCAAAAGACAGCGAACGCGACTACTGGATGACAGCCAAAGAAGCATTGGATTATGGTATGATTGACGAAGTCTTAGAAAGAAATAAAAACAAGGAACAGAAATAATGGGACGATGTTCGTTTTGTGGACGAAAAGAGGGAGAGGTAAGTTTACTTTTATCTGGTATAGACAGCTATATTTGCAATTATTGTATTGAGCAGGCACATACCATACTAACGGAAGAAAACAAAAAAAACAGCACCTTTAGTGTTGAAAATGTCAAACTCCTCAAACCCAAGGAAATCAAAGAGTTTCTTGATCAATATGTTATAGGCCAGCATGATGCAAAAAAATTTCTTTCTGTAGCAGTATATAATCATTATAAACGTCTTGTGCAGCAGGGTACTGATGATGGTATCGAAATTGAAAAATCGAATATCATAATGGTAGGCCCAACAGGGACGGGAAAAACGTTGTTGGCAAAAGCGATAGCCAAAATGTTAGAAGTTCCGTTTGCTATTGTTGATGCAACTGTATTGACTGAAGCGGGATACGTTGGGGAGGATATTGAAAGTCTTATTACCCGGTTGTTGCAAGCTGCAGACTATGATGTTGCTGCTGCCGAACGTGGAATAGTGTTTATAGATGAAATAGACAAAATAGCACGTAAAAGCGATAACCCTTCAATCACACGTGATGTGAGTGGTGAGGGTGTTCAACAAGGATTGCTAAAACTGTTGGAAGGCTCAATAGTAAATGTTCCCCCACAAGGTGGACGTAAACATCCCGAACAAAAAATGATAGCTGTCAATACAAATAATATTCTTTTCATTTGTGGAGGAGCTTTTGACGGTATTGAACGTAAGATCGCACAGCGACTAAATACGACTGTAGTTGGATTTAACTCTTTAAAGGAAACTGATCCAATAGACAGAGCAAACTTAATGCAATATGTAGCACCACAGGATCTTAAAAGTTATGGTTTGATACCCGAAATTATTGGACGTTTACCCATATTAACCTATCTTGAACCATTGGATGCTAAAGCTTTACGCCAAATTCTTACAGAACCGAAAAATGCAATTACAAAACAGTATGTTAAACTGTTTGCAATGGACGATATTACATTAACATTCGAAGATGAAGTGCTTGATTACATTGTAGAAAAAGCTATTGAATTCAAATTAGGTGCACGAGGTTTGCGTTCAATTTGCGAATTAATTATGATTGACGCAATGTTTGAATTACCTTCAAGCCGGAAGAAAACCATGACAGTAACAATAAGTTACGCAAAAGAAAAACTACAAAAGGCAGATTTATCGAAACTAAAAGCAGCATAATCAGCAATTAGAAATTAATATACTGAAAATCAGGATTGTAGAGACGAAGAATTCTCCGTCTCTTTTGTTTTAGTCGCTAAGCTTGTTAAAAAGATCAAGCTCAGTTAACACGTTTTGTTTTTGCAAAACGTGCGCAAAAAAGTTATAAAACTGTTTGTTTATTTGAACTCATATTGCTAAATTAAATTTATATATTGTTGTGTATAAAGCTAAAAGATATATATTTGTAAGATATAATACTTAAATAAACATTTAAATACATTTTGCCATGGATTTTATTATCAGTAATCTTCTTCCTATTATTGCTGCAGTAATAGCTGCAGCTCTTATCTTTAGATATAAATTTAAAGGTTCTGTTTTTGTAAGAGTGGGCTTATGGTGGCTCGCTTCACTACTTTTTGTTATGCTTACCATGGGTTTTAGATACACTTATTACCCTGGAAATGGTACTGTCAAGTTAATTGTTACAACTATGAATATCGTGGCAAGTGTGGTGTGCTTTTACTACGGTTCAATTAATGTGGTTAGGCCTATCAAGGAAGTATTGGCTATGTTAGAGCGCATTGCTAAGGGTAACCTTGAGGAGGCGCATTTGAAGCATAGTTATGTTCGTGAGGACACAGATATAGGTAAGCTTGTCGGTTTTACAAGAGAAATTAGAGAGAGCCTGCAAAACGTGGTGTCGCAACTAACATCAGAAGTTGAGCTATTAGGCGAGACAGGATTAGCATTAGAGAAAGCTTCAGAGCAAATTTCTACTGGTGCCAGTAGGCAAGCGGCTAATGCTGAGGAGGTGTCAGCGTCGGTAGAGGAAATGACATCAAACATTGAGCAAAACAGCAATTCTGCCCACCAAGCCAATCTAATTGCATTAGATGCCGCAGAGGCTATACACAAGGTGGGACGTTCATCAGATGAGACATTAGAATCGGTACGTGATATTGAAGCCAAAATAAGTATAATAAATAATATTGCATTTCAAACCAATATTTTAGCATTAAATGCTGCAGTGGAGGCAGCTCGCGCAGGTGAATATGGACGTGGTTTTTCAGTAGTAGCCACTGAAGTGCGTAAGTTGGCAGAGCACAGCAAGACTGCTGCAGACGAAATAGTTACTTTAGCATCGAAAAGTGTTGAGGTGTCAAAGTTGTCATCTGAAATGGTGGCACAGGTGATACCGCAAATAGAAAAGAACGCTCAAATTGTGCAGGAAATTTATGCTGCCAGTAGTGAGCAGTCGTCAGAAGCACACCAAATAGATAAGTCTATACAACAATTAACCGATGTTGCTCAGCACAACGCCAACAGTAGTGAGGAGATGTCGAGCAGTGCAAATGAACTAAATATGTTGGCAGGGCGTATCAGAGAGCTGGTGTCTTTCTTTAAGTTATAGGTCAACAATTAATGTGCTGAAAATCAAAGTGTTGCACAAACAGAGGGCACGCTCCGTCTCTTTTGTTTTTGGCAATAAGCTTGTAGAAGCGACAAAGCTCTACTCATGCGTTTTTAATCTGGTAAAATAATAGTTTCAAAAACTAAAAATTCTTTATCTGTTTTCAAAATAATTTTTTTAAATAACTATTATTTGTTTACTTTGTTATGCTTTACAGAAAATCTTGTTTTTATAAATATAATGGTAGATATTTCATTTAAACGTTTTAAACAATGTATCGGAAATGATTATAATTTTTCGGCATTTATTTTGTAATCTTCTTCAAATAATATTAAAATAAATTTAACTTAAACATCCATGAGACTAGGTAATTTAAAAATCGGCACAAAACTGAGATTAACTATTGGAACCTTTATGACGTTGTTAACTATTGTCGCATTTTTTGGGTATTATGGCATAGTACTATATTCAGGATATACAGACGACATTCAACATGCTCAATTAGCCGAAAAATCTTTCATTAATGCACGCTTTAGCGTTCAAAACATGACCAACTCGAAAAATGATAGTGACTACCAGCAAAGCAAAGCCTATATTGATACCTGTATTACCGATATTAAAACCTTAATTGAGAATTTATCAGATACTCAAAAAATAAAAGAATTAAATGAGCTTATTAACAATTTTGAAGAGTATGGTAGAGAAACTGACAGTTTATTTGCAGTCATTAATTCTGAGACAGAAATGTTGGCACAGACAATAGCCATAGGTGAAAAGATGATGCATTTAGTCGCCCAACATCATGGGACGACGAGCGAGATATATGGCCAATTAATGAGAGGATATGTTAACTTTTTATTATTTCTATATGCAGGTGAAGATAGATTTTATGAAAATTCACAACATTTTTTCAGTTTGGTATATGAAGAAGCTAATTCAGAAGTAACTCCTTTAGTGAAAGATTTCTCTGAATCTTTTACAAAATACGGAGATGTAGTTAAACTCGTTGAAGAAAAAACAACAACTCAAGGAGCATTTGGTGAAAAAGTGATGGAACAAATAAAATATCAGACAAATGAAACTATGTTGACTCGGGAATTAAACGAAAGCAGAACCCATATTAGTATCATTATTGTTTATGTTATAGCTTGCGTATTGGCTTTCACTATTAGCTATGTAATAACTAGACACATTCAATTAGGTATTAAAAATGGAGTCTTCCTTGCAGAATTATACGCTAGTGGAGACTTAACATTTATTATTCCAGAAGAGCAACTAATACGAAAAGATGAATTTGGCGATTTAGCAAGAGCAATGTCAGATATGGGCAATAAAATGAAAGCAGTTTTAGCTGATGTTTCCAAAGGAGCTGAAAACGTTTCAGTGGCGAGCAATCAAATGAGCGGAATGTCGCAACAAATGTCGCAAGGAAGTAACGAACAAGCCTCATCAACTGAAGAGATATCTAGTTCTATGGAGCAAATGGCAGCGAATATAGAACACAATACAGATAATGCACAGCAGGCAGAGAAGTTGTCCGAAGTTGTTTCAAATGGTATTGGAGAGGTTAGTATAGCCGCAAGTAAAAGTATTGACTCTATACGAAACATTGCATCAAAAATTACAATTATTAGTGATATAGCAGCTCAAACCAATATACTAGCCCTTAACGCAGCTATTGAGGCTGCACGTGCAGGTGAACATGGTAAGGGATTTGCAGTGGTTGCCGCAGAAGTAAGAAAGCTTGCTGAGCGTAGCAAGGTTTCTGCAGATGAAATTATCGGCCTTGCTACTGAAGGAGTTGAAGTGGCTGAAGGATCTGGCAAACTCTTAAACACATTAATAAATGAAATCGAGAAAACCGTTCAAATGGTACGCGAAATAGCTGCTTCAAGTATAGAACAGCGAGGTGGAGCAGAACAAGTAAATAATGCTATACAACAACTTAACCAGGTGGTACAACACAATGCTGCCTCTAGCGAAGAGATGGCAACAAATGCCGAAGAACTTGCAAATCAAGCAGAACAGCTAAAAGATGCTATAAGCTTTTTCAGAATTGACAATAGTAAAGAAAAAAACAGACAGACAAGTAAAATAGTTAAGCAAGTAAATAAGACAGACAAAACTTACAATAAATATCAAGCAAGTAAAGTAGAGAAAACAAGCCCTATAATAGTTAAAACAGATAAAGCGAGCCCAACAACTAAAGCAGACAGAACTGGACAAACAATTAAAACTAATAAAACAAGCAAAACAAGCAAAACAAGCAAAACAAGCCAAACTTATAAAACAAACAAAACAGACAAGAAAAGTCTAATAGACGATATAGAAGAATTAAAAATTGATGATTTTGAAATACCAAAACCAAAAACAAAGTCATCCACAAAAGGAATAGACTTTGATATATACAAAAGTTTAGAAAGTGATAGTGATTTTGAAAAATTCTAGTTTAAATTATTAAATAACGTTTATGACAATGGTTGTAAGCGAAGGTTAAGAGTATATGAAGTGAACATTATAATTAAAATTTAAACACCAACCTGATTATAAATGGTACGGCTTTTCACATAATCTTACACCAAATATGTATAACAATCATATAAGTATCAGAATAATACAGAGACGAGGCATGCCCCGTCTCTTATAGTTGATTGATTTTCAATTCATAAGCCGCTCGATATTAATTGCCAACATAAATTGTTATTTGCATCGTGTACCAAAAACAATTATTAATCGTTATCTTTGCAGACTAATTTTTTTGCACTTAGTAAACGATCACCCATTTTGGTACTAATAAGTTTTTAGTAATATAGACAATTTTACTGTTAATAATGAGAAAAGAGTTTTTGTTCAAATATTCGTTTTTGATAATATTAATAGTAGTGCTGTTTAGCAGTTGTTCCGATTTTCAAAAAGCACTTAAATCTAAAGATCACGCAATGAAATTCGAGAAAGCAAAACAGTATTACGAAAAAGAGGACTGGTATAGGGCAGAAGCTCTATTGAACGACGTAATGCCGATATACAGGGGTACTGAGCAAGCTCGTGAAATGAATTTAATGTATGCCTATTGTCAATATAACTTAGGCGAAAACATAGTTGCAGTCTACTATTTTAAAAATTATTCGCGCACATGGACTAATACTCCTGAAACTGAAGAAGCCGATTTTATGGTAGCGCAGTGTCTATACGAAGAATCTCCACGATATAACTTGGATCAATCAAATACTTTAAAGGCAATAGAGTCAATGCAATACTTCATAAACATGTATCCTTTGTCATCGCGTATTGATTCTATAACGGTACTGCAAGGGTTGTTGAAGAAGCGATTAGAAAAAAAATCGTTTTTCGATTCAAAACAATACTACATGTTGCAAAATTATAAGTCGGCTGTAATATCTTTAAGAAATACTCTTAGAGATTTCCCTGATACCGAACATCGTGAAGAAATTATGTTTCTGATACTTAAATCAAACTATCTACTTGCGCGAAACAGTATCGAAGAGCTTAGAATGGAACGACTTCAAGAGACAATAAACGAGTATTATGCCTATATCGATGAGTTCCCGACAAGCCCACGATCTAAAGAGGCTGAAAAAATTTACGCAAGTTGTGTCAAAGCAATAAAACGACAATAAAATAACAGTAAACCAAATATCATGGACTTTAAAAAAGTAATGGCGGCAACCAACACTCAAACACGCGATTTGGATTTCTTTGAAAAAGAAGCCGGAAGTGTTTATGCAGCAGTAAATATCATCGCAAAACGTTCCGATCAAATAGGTGTTGAAATTAAGGAAGAGCTAAATCGTAAGCTCGAAGAGTTCGCCACACAGCAAGATAATCTAGAAGAGATTTTCGAAAATCGTGAGCAAATTGAGATATCAAGGTTTTACGAAAGACTTCCAAAGCCGACGGCAATTGCTATCAAAGAGTTTGAAGATGGCAAAGTATCATATCGTTTGCCAGAAGTAGAAAGTTAGAAAAACCTTTTATGGCTCTTAAAGATAAGAACATTATTTTAGGCATAACAGGGAGTATAGCAGCATATAAAGCAGCTTCTCTTTGTCGGTTGCTTGTTAAAAATGGTGCAAACGTAAAAGTAGTTATGACGCCATTGGCAACACAGTTCATTACACCCGTAACCATGGCAACCCTTTCCCAAAACAGTGTTCTTATCGACTTTTTTAAACATGACGACGGCTCATGGAACAGTCACGTTGACCTTGGCTTATGGGCTGATCTTATGTTAGTTGCCCCTGCGTCAGCCAATACAATGGCTAAAATGGCAAACGGCGTTTGTGACAATCTACTATTAACAACATATCTGTCCGTACGTTGTCAGGTAATGTTTGCGCCGGCTATGGATATGGACATGTTTAAGCACCCTGCAACCATACAAAACATTGAAAAATTAAAATCGTTCGGGAACATATTTGTTGAACCAAACGACGGTGAACTTGCAAGCGGGCTTATTGGGAAAGGACGCATGGCTGAGCCGGAACAGATAATTGCGGAGGTAAAATCCTTTTTCAGTCAAAAAAAAAAATTCAACGGTAAAACCATATTAGTTACTGCAGGACCAACGCACGAACCTATCGATGCAGTGAGGTTTATAGGTAACCACTCATCAGGGAAAATGGGTATTGCCATCTCTAAAGAGCTCAGCAACCAAGGAGCAAATGTAATATTGGTTTTAGGTCCCGTTGCAGAAGTACCCCAAATACCCAATTGTAGAATTGTAAACGTTACTACAGCCAAGGAGATGTATGATGCATCGTTTATTGTGTTCCCCGAAACAGACGGAGCAATACTTTCGGCTGCTGTTGCCGATTTTACACCAACAACAAAAAGTGACCGCAAAATAAAAAGAACCAGCGACTCGTTAAATATATCGCTAAGTCCTACTGATGATATCGCTGCAGCATTGGGGAAACAAAAACGGAGCAATCAGTTTTTATTAGGATTTGCATTGGAGACCGACAATGAGTTAGAAAACGCAAAACTAAAAATGAAGAAAAAAAATTTAGATCTAATAGTTCTTAACTCGCTAAATGATGATGGAGCTGGATTTGGCTACGATACAAACAAAATTACTATATTGACGAAAAACGGAACCACCAAAGAGTTTCCATTAAAGTTGAAAAGCGAGGTAGCTAAAGATATTTTAAAAGCAATACAAGAAATAATCTAATTTTTATGCGATACTTATCAATACTCTTTATTTTATTGACCTTTTCTGTTAGTGCGCAGGAACTTAACTGTCATATACAAATAAATTCAAGTAAAATACAACAGTCTGACAGAACTCTGTTTGAGCAGATGCAGAGAGCTGCGTATGAGTTTTTTGCCAATAATGTTTTTACAGAACACAAAATGAAAATTCAAGAGAGAATTGAATTTAATATTGGTATAATTTTACACGAAGAAATGGGGTCTAATGAGTATAGGGGAGAAATCCAGGTAACTTATGCGAGACCAATATTTGGTTCAGGGTATAATTCGCCGGTGATTGATATTCGTGACGAAAACGTTATATTTAGATTTTCGATAGGAGATGTTATAGAGTTTAATTTGAATTCAAGTACAGGCTCATTGGCATCATTATTAACTTATTATGCATATTTGATTCTTTCTATAGATTACGACACATTTGCACCTCTTGGCGGACAAGGATTTTTAAAAATAGCAAGTAGGGTAGTTGAAAATGCACAAAGCGATCCATCTCCCGGTTGGCGTAGTTTTGAGAATAACGGTAAGAATAGAGCAGCTATTATCGAAGAGTTGATGAATGATATGTATGAGCCCTATCGTATGTGTCTGTACGAATATCATAGACTTGGATTAGATTATATGCACGAACAACCAGAACAAGGACGTACCGCAATTATTGAGGCGTTAGAAAAATTACGCCCAATATATCAGCGAAGACGTGATTCGTACCTGTTAGCACTATTTATTAGAGCCAAAAGTGACGAAATAGTGCAGATATTTTCAGAAGGATCTCCAGATGAAAAACGCAGAGCATACAACATTATGAATGCCATTGACCCAGCTAATCAAGATAAGTATAAGAAAATAATGTCTCAGGGTCGATAATTTTTTTAACTAGAAAAGTCATTGTAATTTTCTATCCCAAAACGTTATAGTTAATGATAAAATATAACGAACGAGTTTAAAAGTCGTATTAAATCATTAATTTAGTGGGATATTAATAAACGTCGTCATTATGCTTTCCAAGATTTTTGTTCAGAACTATATATTAATCGACAGTTTAGAAATAGCATTCGACAAAAATTTTTCTGTTCTCACGGGCGAAACCGGTTCTGGGAAATCTATTTTATTAGGAGCATTGGGCTTGGTTGTCGGAAATAGGGCAGACACATCTGTACTGAAATCAGATGATAAAAAGTGTATTATCGAAGCGATGTTCGACATTGCCAATTACGACCTTCGACACTATTTTGAGGAAAACGAAATAGACTATGACGAGCAAACCGTATTACGTAGGGAAATAAGCCCACAGGGAAAATCGAGAGCTTTTGTTAACGATACTCCAGTAAATCTCAGTGTGTTGCGCGAATTGGGAGAAAGGCTAATTGATATACATTCACAGTATGAGACTTTAAATTTGTCGAACCGTGAATTTCAACTCTCATTGGTAGATACCGTTGCACAATGCCACGAAAAAGTTAAGGAGTATCAGCAAGAGTGGCACCGATTGCTAGAAATTCAAAAGAAAATAGAGCAATTACAAGCTAAAAATTTAGAATTTAAAGACAAACACGATTTTCTAACCTATCAGTATCAACAACTTAAAACTGCTAAGCTCCAATCGGGAGAGTTAGAGGAATTAGAATCAGAGATGAAGCAGTTGAATAACAGCGAATTAATTATTGGGAATTTATCATCTATTATTTCTATTGCCCAACACGATAATGGACTATTGATTGAACTAAGTCGTTACGAACAGCTTATAAGCGAGTTATCCGACTTTTTACCACAAGCCACTGAATGGAAATCGAGAATTGAGTCATCAAAAATTGAAATTCAAGAAATCACCCGAGAAGTCGAGCGATATGCCGACTCTTTTGAATTCGATGCACAGCGACTTACACAAGTAAGCGACCGCGTTAGCACTCTGTACGACCTTTTGCAAAAACACAAAAAGCATAATATTGACGAACTGCTAGAAATGCAAGAAAGGTTAGAAAAAGAGATTTCTGAATTTGAATCGTTCGACGTACAACTAGAGACATTGCTGAAAGAAGAATCTGTGCAAAAATCAGTGGTAAATAAATTTGCAAAAGAAATTTCGAAAGCTCGTATAGCCGTTTTCCCAGAAATAGAACAAAACATTGTTGAATTGCTGAAACAACTGGGTATGCCGCACGCGCAGTTTAAAGTTAGACATCAACTAGTTGAGCCGGGAATAAACGGCATAGATGAAATTAGATTACTCTTTTCGTCTAATAAGCAAATAGCACCAGACGAAATTGGGAAAATCGCCTCAGGAGGTGAACTGTCGCGTTTGATGCTAGCGTTGAAAACCATATTAAGTGATCGCTTAGACTTACCAACCATAATATTTGATGAAATTGATATAGGTGTTTCAGGAGAAATTGCCGATAAAATGGCACGTATTATGGCGCAAATGGCGCAAAATATGCAAGTCATAAGCATAACGCACCTGCCACAAATAGCGGCTCAAGCACATAAACATTACCTAGTTTACAAGGAGATTGAAAACGACGCTTCAACAACTAAAATTCGAATGTTGACTGATGAAGAAAGAGTTATGGAGATTGCACAGATGCTAAGTGGCGAGCAGTTGGGAAAAGCAGCAATAGAAAATGCACGCGAGCTTTTATCAAATAGAACTATTTTAAACAAATAAAATCTTTAATTAATACTTAAAAACATGTCTTACAATCTTTTAAAAGGGAAAAAAGGGATTATATTTGGAGCCCTTAATGATAAATCAATAGCTTGGAAAGTGGCAGAGCGAGCACACGCTGAGGGAGCAACTATGATTTTAACAAACACGCCTATCGCTCTTAGAATGGGAGATTTAAAATCATTGGCAGAGAAAACAGGTTCGCATATTGTTCCAGCTGACGCCACAAATGTCGACGATTTAGGCAATTTAATTGATAAATCAATTGAGTTGTTAGGAGGTAAGTTAGATTTTATTCTTCACTCAATAGGGATGTCGCCTAATGTTAGAAAAAAATTACCCTATGATGATTTGAATTATGATTATTTTCATCAAACATTAGATATTTCATCACTGTCGTTTCATAAAGTGCTGCAAGTGTGTCATCAAAAAGATGCCTTAAACGAATGGGCCTCAGTAGTAGCTTTATCGTATGTTGCAGCACAACGCACACTGTTTGAATATAATGATATGGCAGATGCTAAAGCATTATTGGAAAGTATTGCTCGTAGCTTTGGTTATATTTACGGAAGACAGAAAAAAGTTAGAATAAATACAATTTCACAATCTCCTACATTAACAACAGCAGGAAGTGGTGTAAAGGGTATCGACAGACTTATGGATTTTACTGAAAGAATGTCACCGCTTGGCAACGCTTCAGCAGATGAGTGTGCAGGGTATTGTATCACTCTTTTCAGTGATTTAACCAGAAAAGTAACCATGCAAAACCTTTTCCATGACGGTGGATTTTCAAGCATGGGTATGAGCCAAAGTGCAATGATGCAATATCACAAAAGCTTTGAAGACAAGTAGAATGATAAGTGGTTTTAGAAACTTTAGATAAGTTTTTTATCAAAACATACTAATCTGTTTTTAATGCACTTATATTCAACAATATATTTAGTATGATATGCTTTATAGCATATGTTTGTTTGGACTAAAACTTTTGCGGAAGCAAAATCGTATTGCTATTTTTGTAAAAAAACATAAAAACCGATAAAAATAATTAAGTCATGGCAAAAATGACATCAAAAGATTACATTGACAGAGAATACAAGTATGGAGCGCATAATTATGAGCCACTTCCAGTTGTATTAGAACGAGGCGAAGGCGTTTACCTTTGGGACGTTGAAGGCAAAAAATATTATGATTTTTTATCTGCTTATTCGGCAGTTAATCAAGGACATTGCCACCCAAAGATTGTTAAAGCTCTAATCGATCAAGCTCAAAAGTTAACTTTGACATCGCGGGCATTTTATAATAATGTATTAGGCGAATTTGAAGAGTTTGTAACGAAGTTTTTTGGCTACGACAAAGTTCTTCCAATGAACACCGGAGCCGAAGCTGTTGAAACAGCCATTAAGCTTACTCGCAAGTGGGCATATTTAGTAAAAGGCGTTCCCGAAAATGCTGCAAAAATAATCACTTGTGAGAATAACTTTCACGGACGTACCGTAACCATTGTTTCAATATCAACCGATCCGGTTGCAAGAAAAGATTATGGTCCTTACACTCCAGGTTTTGTTACAATTCCATATAACGACTTGGATGCATTGGAACGTGAACTTAAAGATTCAAATGTGGCAGGATTCCTTGTTGAACCAATTCAAGGAGAAGCAGGTGTTTTTGTTCCCGATGAAGGATACCTAAAAAAAGCATATGACCTTTGTAAAAAACACAATGTACTATTTGTCGCAGACGAAGTACAAACAGGTATCGCACGTACAGGAAAAATGTTAGCATGCGATCACGAAAATGTACGTCCCGATATTTTGATTTTGGGTAAAGCCATTTCGGGAGGTGTTTTCCCAGTATCATGTGCTTTGGCAGATGATGAAATTATGATGACAATTAAGCCCGGACAACACGGTTCTACATTTGGAGGAAATCCAATAGCAAGCAAAGTTGCGATTGCTGCTTTAACAGCTATTAAAGAAGAAAAAATGTTGGAAAATGTTGAAAAAATGGGCAAAATTTTCCGTCAGGAAATGAAGTCAATAAAATCAGATATGATAAAGTTAGTGCGCGGTAAAGGTCTGTTAAATGCCGTTGTTATAAACAATAAGCCAGGAAGAACTGCATGGGACGTTTGTATAGAAATGGCAAATAACGGTGTTTTAGCAAAACCAACACATGGAAATATTATCCGTTTTGCTCCTCCTTTGGTAATTACCGAAGCACAAATGAAAGATGCTGTTGAGAGAATAAAACTATCATTTGAAAAATTTGATTAGACACAATTAAATTAGCAATTAGATATGCAGAGACGTCATATTATGGCGTCTCTACTTTTTTTCACAAAGTTGACTTCAAAGGTTATTAACACACACACTTTGAAGAGAAAAAATATTTATGTCAGAAATTAGATGCTTATTTTTATCTGCATATAAACAAAAATGATTAAGTTTGCAAGTGAACACATTATACCAATTGTAATTTTAAAATAGTCTAATCTTTTTAAAACCTTACAATGGTAAATACCGATGTCACTGATACATAGTTCAAACGAACGATAGTGAAGTTTAGACTATAGTAGATGTCCAATCGGTAAAAACACTGTTTTAGCTCATAACAAAAGATGATAATAAAATGAGAACAAAATCCCTGAAAATATTATTTCTTTTACTTATTTGTTGCGGATTAAATGCACAAGCACAAAAATTTGAAATAAAGAAAAACCCAATCTGTTTACCCGATACAGCAGAATTTCGTTATGTATCACAAAATTTGACTTCGGTAACATGGAAATATCCTGCAGATGCTACTATCATTTCCTCAACAGCAGATGGCACTGGATTTCAAAGAGTTACATTTAGCACACCGCAATCGAAGACCATAATAGCTACCGCAATTGTTAATGGTTTTCAACATATAGATACTTTGATAGTTAATGTTTCGCAATTGTTTGAATCATACGTTAATAGAACAATTGAATTTCATCCTACGGCTACATATGTCCTTAATATGTCGGCAAGTATTAACAACCCATTGTCAATTGCGCCACATTGGTACACCTGGACAATTAATGGTCAAAGTACATCTCTTCCTCAAGATGTATCAATTCATTCACATATATTTAATGATGAAGGAGATCACATTGTAAGATTAAATGTGAGAGATGCAGGAGGTTGTACAGTTGAGATGGATACTACAGTTACAACTGTTAAACTTTTTGAAGCACCTAACGTTTTTACACCTAATAATGACGGAGTAAACGATAATTTTATTGTTAAAAGCACAGGTGATATTCCTTTCAGCATCGAGATATACGACCGTTCTGGCATTATAGTTTATAAACCTAATTTGACAGTTACCCAATTAGTTTGGGATGGAAGAAACAGTGCAGGAATAGTAGTTAAGCCCGGGGTTTATTATTATGTGATAACACCAGAAGATACTAGTATAGAGCCCCTTAAAGGATTTGTTCACGTATTTCACGAGGAGAAATAAAAAGGGTAAGCCCCCTGTATCGCACCGCTACAACCACCTACCCTTGCTTCCTTCCGAACCTGGGGGATTTGGTGGGAGCTGGTCGTACAGAACTTACCCGGCACAAAAATACAATTTTTAGAGATAATTGCAATAGATTTCAGTTACTTTTTGCAAACTAATACTGCGTGTAAATAGGAAACTTAATTAGTATGAATGTATTCGGCACTATAAATTTATGAGACAAACATGCCAAGTAAATTTGATACAGTGTCGTACTTATCATAAAAATTGAGAGTTACAGATATCTTAAACTGAAGAAAAAATATTTTAAGTGATTATCGTAGCAGACAGCGGTTCAACCAATACAGTTTGGTATTACTCATCACCAGAAATTAAAGGAACAGTTCAGACATCGGGACTTCATCCTGACAATCTTGATAGCTTTTCTCCAAATGATTATGAGCAAATTATGTCTCTAATGAACAAATCCGGGAAGTTGTATTTTTATGGATCGGGATGTGCTACCAAAGCAAGACAAGAGACAACATTTAATTGGCTTAAAGAGCGATTTCCATTGTTTGATATAGTAGTGCAGTCAGACCTTATAGCCTCGGGATTAGTTTTATACGGAAGCCAGCAGGGAATTGTTGGGATTTTGGGAACAGGAGCATCAATGGCTGTCTGGAGAGATCAAACAATGAAGATGCCTATTCCGTCCCTTGGCTGGGCAATAGGAGATGAGGGAAGTGGTGTTGATATTGCAAGTCGATTTTTTAAAAACTGGTATAGTGGAAAGTTTCCCGATTCTTTAGTTAAGCTACTAGACTCAAACGATAATTTGCCAAATGCAATTGATTTAATAAGTGATGTTTATAGTTCGAAACAACCTAACAAAATAATAGCATCATTCTGTAATGAGATTTCCAAGCTAACAACTTTCGATTCGGTACGAAGAATAGTACAACAAGCCTTCCACGATTATTTCGATTACTACAGCAATCTGTTGCTCAGCAACAAGGATCTGCCCATAGCTTTTACAGGAGGGGTAGCCAATGGATTTAAACCAATATTAACAGCTGTTGCAAAAGCACGAGGCTATGATATCTTCTCGATAATAGAGAACCCGATAAAAAAACTAGCAGCCTACCATATCGCCAGCTATTCAGATTTATCAAATAGTTTTTGAATATCCTCCTCCGTTTCCTGCAGTTCAGATTTACACTCAGTTAATAGTGAAATGGCACGTGATATTTTGTTACGCACCACATCTATGTCGGGTGGATTTGATTCAATAAATTCAATAATTGACTCAATCTCTTGAATTTTTTCTGTATAGCTTAAACTCTTTTTAGCCATTGTTTTTTATATCGTTACAAATTATACCAATTGTAATTTTAAAATAGTCCAATCTTTTTAAAATTTTATAATTGTAAATACCGATGTCTAATCGGTATTAATTAACACAAAAGTACGACAATAGTTTTATAAATACAATGTTCTTTTGTTTAGTTATAAAAAGTTGTTTTAAGAGGGATTTACGTTTTCATCAAAATATTCTGTTTAAATTTGCGGTATAAATATATATTTCATGCCTACTAAGAATAAAGGTATTACAAGCACAAGCGAACAAATAGTTTGTGTACATACGCATGATGACTTTGGTGGAACATCTCTTATTATTTCTGAAATAATTGAGGGATTATTAGAAAAGGGTTATCATATTGAGCTTTATTCAGCAAAGTCAAAACACAAAGGTTTTTTATCAACTTTTACCAATATCAAGCGGTATAACTACCATTATCGAAGATCGAATAATTCCTTTCTGTTAGTTATTTATCTTTTTGTATCGCAATTTCTACTCTTTTTTAAGCTACTGAGATATTACAATAAGGACGTTATTTTTTACATTAATACCTTGATGCCATGGGGAGCAGCTATTGCCGCCCGTATAATGAGAAAGAGAGTGGTTTTTCATGTACATGAAATTTCTACGAAACCACTGTTTGTAAAAATGTGGTGCAAGTGGGTTGCAAAACATACCGCACACGATCTTATTTACGTGTCAGAATTTGTAAAAATCAAAAAATTAATTGACGCACCAAGACGATTTGTAGTGCATAATGCCTTGTCGCCTAGATTCGTTAGAAATACTATCCCAAATTACCATAGAGACGAGTTTATTGTCTTAATGCTCTGTAACTTAAAAATATACAAAGGTGTAATTGAATTTGTTCAGATAGCCAGATTGTTACCTCAATATAGCTTTGAATTAGTGTTGAACGCTACTGACGATGAAATAAACTCTTTCTTCAAAAATATTCGATTTAGCGAAAATCTTGCTGTACATGGTTCGCAGCCGAGTGTCCACAGATTTTACGCACGGGCAAGCGTAGTTCTTAACTTATCGCATCCGGATAAGTGGCTTGAATCGTTTGGAATGACTGCTTTAGAGGCAATGAATTATGGACTTCCTGTTATTGTGCCTCCACGTGGAGGGATTTCCGAACTTGTTGTTGATGGATATAACGGTTACCACTTGTCATATACCGATTTGGATAAAATTGTTGCGACAATAATAAAAATTGCAGAAAACCCAGATTTATATTTGGAGCTATCAAATGGAGCAAGAGAGATGGTCGAAAAATTTAGTTACACAGATATGATCGAAAACATAGAATCTATATTAAAAACAGGAAAATTAAAGGGAAAAGCTTTAGAGTCAGTAATATAAGCTTGCTTGTTAACTTTACAAACAAGTTTGAGAAATATTTATGTAACTATATTACAATCAAACTATGTTTTTTATTATTAAATCAGTATTGAATTAAGCGGTTTATACATAAAGCTTTATAGTTTGTCAAATATTGTGATTTTTGGAGCATAAAATTGCTTGATTAATATATAAAATGTAAATTTGCACATTAGTATTACAGAATATGGGATAATAAGTTTTGTTGATTATTGATGAATTGATATTTTTTAATTTGAAAAATACAGAGTCAGTGAACGAAAGAATATTTTGATAATCATTAATTATCAGTATTTTTTCGTATAATTGCGAAAACCTATAATTTATAGTAAATAAAAAATGCTCTTTTAAGTTAACTCAACAGTCAATTGTATGATAAAAGCAAATATAGTTGCGTCATTTTGCAGAAAACGATTGATGCAAGCAGCAGTAAGCATAATAATAATCTCTCTTTTATTTTTTAGTTATCCGGGTTTCGCGCAGCAGGATACAGAGATTGAACTTGCAAAGAAATATGCCGAATTTGGTTTTCGTGAAAAGGATTACGACTTTGCTTTAGAGAATTATCTAAAGCTGTATGAGCTAGATAAGAAAGATATTAATATAAACTTCAGAATAGGAGTCTGTTATACAGAGACAAATAAAGATAAGACAGGCGGTATCTCATATTTAGAGTACGTTGTTTCACACAATAACTTCCCACGCGAAGCTCTATACTATCTAGGAAAGGCCTATATGTTTAACTATCAATTTACAGAAGCAGTTGAGGCTTTGTACGAATATAAGATATATGGTATTGATAGAGAAATACTTGCTTCTACTGAAAGGCTTATTGATATGGCATATAATGCCAGAGAGTACATAAACCAACCCAAGCCAGTAAGATTTGAACTTCTTGATACTGCTGTAAACTCTATTATGAACGATTTTAGACCGTTAGTAACTTCTGACGGAAAAAAACTGTTTTTTACAAGTAATCGAAGATATGTTGACGAATTGGCAACGAATGTTAACGATATATACATGTCAGAATCAAGTCGCGATAGTTGGGGTAAGGCAAGAATGTTGGAAATTAGTACTTTCGATCATGAAGAGGTTGTCGGAATTGCTCCCAATGGTGATATGTTGATGATTTTCTGCGATGGCTACTATTCTAGTAAAACCATAAAAATGGCCACAAGAAAAGGGAAAAAATACGAACTTGTTTCTCAAGATCGTCTTCCTGCAGATTTAAATTCACCCGCATTTGAACATGGAGCATGCATTAATACCGAAGGAACGATGATTATTTTTGCAAGTGACAGATTGGGAGGATATGGAGGTATGGATTTGTATAAAATAGAGAAAAAAGATAGGCGTACATGGGGAAGTGCTCAAAACTTAGGAAGCCAAGTAAATACCCCATTTGATGAAAACTTTCCAACTCTCTCCTATGATGGACGAAAACTGCACTTTTCATCAAATGCACACTCTTCAATAGGGGGTATGGACCTGTTTTATTCTACATATAATGCAGCGGATTCAAGCTTCCAAAGACCTTTAAATCATGGATTTCCTATAAGCACACCTTTCGACGACATTTCTATCTCATTTAATGCTGATGAATCTATTGCATACGTCGCAACTACGCGTAATGAAGGAATAGGAAACTTGGACATTTATAAAGTTCACGTTGGCAAAGAATCTACCAAAACAATCATTATTGCAGGTCTTGTTATGATTGGAGATGAAAACTCTTCAGTGCCATACGAAATGGACTTTGTAAAAGTGTATGCCACTGTATATGACAAACAAGGTAACCTGTTTTCGAAATATGATCTTGATGAAAGTGGACAGTTTTTTATAACACTCTATCCGGGTGAATATATTTTAGACGTCAGATTTGATAAGGCAACTACAGGTTACAGGGAAAAAATTACTTTAGTTGAATCAGAAGATGATGAGCCAATATTTAAAACTGTTTATATAAAGCCTCTGCAATAAATCATATAATATAAAGCTACTTATAATGTTTTCTAGAGTTTTAATGTTATTTGCTTCGCTAGCACTAACATCGGTGTGTTATGGGCAAATGACACCAAAAAATGCTGATGAACATTTCCAAATGGGAAATTACGAGCAAGCACTTAAAATTTACGAACGCTTATACAAACAAGACTCCACAAATACCGAATATACATATAGAATAGGTGTTTGTCATTTGAACCTGACATATGATAGAGCTAAAGCTGTTCCTTTTCTCGAAAAAGCGTCAACAATGAAAGGCGTTTCTAACTTTGTGTGGTTCGATTTAGGTTCGGCATATCGTTACACCGGACAGTACGATAAAGCTAAAGAAAATATTGAAAAGTTTATTGGAATTACGAGAGATAATTACGAAAAGGCTCAGGCAGAACTGATGTTAAAGCAACTTGAAAATGCAAAAGTATTAATGTCAAAGCCTGTAAATGTTAAGTTTAATAATTTAGGAGGGAATATTAACTCAGAATACGATGACTTTTATCCGTACGTAGATATAAAGAACAAATGGATGATATATAATTCACGTAGATTATTCAGTAAGTGGGAAGAAGCGCGTATTGTTAATGTCCATAACGCTGTTTTCAAAAAAAATGAATGGAAACGTTCAATGCGTTCGAAATCAGTAAATTCAGCTGAAAATAACTACATTGTGGGGAAAAGTTCCAATGATGATTTTATTTTCATTAAGCCTTACAGATACGAAATTTACGAAGACATAATGATGATTGATGTTACAAAGGGTAATATTGGAGCTCGCCCTGTAGTACTACCAGAACCTGTAAATACGAAAGACGAGGAGAGTGGTGCCACTCTTTCGCCAACAGGCGATACTCTTATTTTTGCATCGGCTCGAAAAGGTGGAGTAGGGGAGTTAGATCTATACATGTCTGTTAAGTTACCGGACAATTCATGGGGTACACCTGTGAATATTGGAAATCAGATAAATACACCATACAATGAGGACTATCCAATGTTTTCATCAGACGGAAAAAGCCTCTACTTTGCAAGTCAAGGACATACAAGCATGGGAGGTTATGATATTTTTGTTTCAAAATTCAATCAATCTGACGGCACATGGGGAGCACCAAGAAATTTAGGATATCCAATTAATAACTTCTACGATAATTACACAATCTGCTATACTCAAAATAGCAGGTATGCATACGTTGCCGATGTTAGACCGGAAGGGTTAGGAGGCTACGACATTTATCAACTTGTATTTAAAAACGAAGAGAAAAGTATCCATTTACTTAAAGGGATAATATCAAAAGGTTCAGTATCAGCTAAACAACAGCTTACAGAAGCTGACAGCATACAAATATCTATTTATAACGAGCAAACGAATGAACTTGTAGGTAAATATAAAATTGACTACTCAAGCGGACGTTACATAGCTGCCATTTTTCCGGGAACCTATGTTTTAAAAGTAGAATCAGCAACCTGTAAAACCTTGAATCACAAGTTTACAATTCCTGATATGCTTGCAGATGAGGAGTTTGATTTGGGAGAATTGTTCCTTGAGGCAATTAGCAATTAAGTTAAAAGTTAAAAGGTGAAAGTTAAAAGTAGGGGAACGTACGTATTCCACTCATATTAAGTCAATTGAATGTCGATGTAATGTAGAGACGTCATATCATGGCGTCTCTAAGTTAAAAGTTGAAACTAGAGGCAGGGCATGCCCTGTCTGTACAAAAGTAGGGACGACCCTCGTGGTCGCCCAAAATGAAAATGACAACAATAAAGAAAAAATAACAAAAAAGATTATGTGATTGTAGAGACGGAGCATGCTCCGTCTCTACGTGAAATCCAGAAAGCAATATTTAAAATACATACTACAAATGGAAATCAATATAAGAAGACCCTTGGTTTTTTTCGATTTGGAAACCACAGGAGTAGATGTTTCAAATGATAGAATTGTTGAAATAGCAATGCTCAAAATTTCTCCGGGAGGTAAAGAAGATGTTTTTCAGAAAAGAATAAACCCTGAAATGCCAATACCCCCACAAGCTTCGGAAATCCATGGCATTTATGATAAAGATGTTGAAAATGCGCCACGCTTTAAAGAGGTTGCAAAAGAGGTAGCTCAATTTATCGAAGGATGTGATTTAGCAGGTTATAATTCTAACAAGTTTGATATACCGTTGTTAGCAGAAGAGTTGTTAAGAGCTGGTGTTGATTTTGATTTAAGAAGAAGCAAGTTTGTAGATGTGCAAAATATTTTTCATAAAATGGAAAAGCGTACATTGTCAGCAGCATATAAATTTTACTGCAATCAGGAGTTGGAGAATGCACACTCGGCGCTTGCTGATGCCCGTGCAACTTATGAAATATTGAAAGCGCAGTTGGATATGTATCAAAACGTACCGTATGACGATGGCAGGGGTAATAAATCTTTTGAAGTTGTAAATGATATACCCGCTTTATCGAAATTTTCTGCACAAAATAAAAACGTTGATTTTGCCGGTTACATAGTATATGATGACAAAGGCGTACCCGTAATGAATTTTGGTAAACATAAAGGTCGTTCAGTTTCCGAAGTATTTGATACTGACCCAGGTTATTACGGTTGGATATTGGATAGTAAATTTCCCGCATTTACCAAAAAAGTACTGACAGAAATAAAACTAAGTAAACTAAATGAGTAGCTTAAAAGCAATTAGCAATTAACAATTAACAATGACAATTATTCAGTTGAATATCAATCTGTTGTAGAGACGTCATATTATGGCGTCTCTGCTGAATGCCAATAAGTTGTTGAGACACAATGCATTGTGTCTATACGTTGAAAACGCTGCCCGCGTAAACAATACGGTGTATTGAGCGAAGTCGAGATGTAAAAGTAGAGATGGAGCATGCTCCGTCTATACATAATTGCACATTGTTCATTGTCTTAAAGTAATACATTAAAAATGAAGACAATATGTATAGTAAGCAACTATGCTGAAAGTGCAAAAGAGCAAGACAATCAGATAACTGAAAATCCTATATTTTTTTTAAAACCAGAAACAGCTCTTTTAAGAAAAAACCAACCCTTTTTTTATCCCGAATTTTCAAAAAATATTCATCACGAGGTAGAGTTGGTATATAGAATTTGCAGAGTAGGAAAAAATATTTCGCAACGCTTTGCACACAGATACTACGATGCTGTTGGAGTAGGAGTAAGTTTCACTGCAAGAGATATTTTAGAACAGTGCAAAACGCAAGGATTGCCATGGGAAATTGCAAAAGCCTTCGATAATTCTACAGCAATAAGCGACAATTTTATCGAGATAGCGCAGCTACCCAATATAAATGAAATTTGCTTCAGGCTAGAAAGAGATAGTGCCGTGGTTCAACACGGAAAAAGCAGTGAAATGATTTTTAATATTGACAAAATAATAGCCTACGTTTCAAAGTTTGTAATGTTAAAAATAGGCGATTTGATATTTACGGGGACACCTGCAGGTACAGGCAACATCGAGATAGGCGACAACTTTAAAGCCTATATAGATAATAACTTGATGCTAACAACAAAAATTTGTTAGCTTGTAAGCATAAAAAGCTTATCTGCAATTTGATACAGTTCAGTTTTATTTATTGGTTTTAACATAAACTCAGCAAAACCCATTTGAAGAAGGCTTGTTCTTTCCGATTCCATAGCATGTACACTTTGAGCTATTACTGGTATTTTATTAGACTGTTTTTTCAACTCATACATGGTGTCAATACCGTCCATCTGTGGCATTTTGATATCCATGATTATTAGGTCGAATTTAAAAACCTTAATCATTTCTAAAATCTCTTGCCCATTTTTTGCATGACTCACCCGGGCGTTTGTTGGCTTTATATAGTTTCTGAGAATTTCAAAATTTAAAAACTCGTCATCTGCAATTAAAATATGTTTATCGTTCCAACATGGGAAAACCTGTTCGTTCTTTTGCTTGGTTGTTTCATCATGTAGTAATGGTAAGATAAAATAGAACATATTGCCCCAGGTATTGCTGGTCTCAAAATTCAAATTGCTGTTGATACTTTGAACTATTTGGCAAGTGTGAAATAGTGGTGATAGGTTTTCGTCATCTAATTGACTATGGTTAGTGACACCCATGTTTTGCCATTGATAAATAGCAGTTTGAGTGCTGATAGGAACATTTATTCGACTGTCGTCAACATAAAATCTGATTTGCTTATCGACAACCTTGTATCCAATTTTTATAATACCTTGTTCTTTGTATGTAAATGCATTCTCTATAAGAAATTCAAATGCCCTGATTATTGCTTTTTGATTAGAGTACAATTTGAATGATGATGCTACTTGCGGAAATGAAAAAACAACTTCCAAAAACTCGTTTTCTATCTGTTTCTCTTTTACAAATTTAGTAGTTTCGGCAGCAATAACGTTAATATCACAAATATCAAAATCGTGTGTTGAAGAGATTATTTCACTACTGGTTTTAACCATTTTGTTTAAAATGCGTTCCAACGCTTTACCAGAAGCATGAATTTTTTCGAGATACATTTTTTGCTTGTTGTCTATATCGCTTCCCAACAGCATATTAGACGAAAATGTAGTTATGGTTTGAATAGACTCCTGCATATTATGCTTCGAGAAATCAATTGTTTCAGCCTTTGTTTTTAAAAAGCTGTTTGTCTTCTGCTCCTTTTCTAATAACCGACCGTAACCGGAGGACATTAAAGTATGTTTTTCCTCTAAACTTTGATAATCTTGTTCTAAGCGCTTTTTCTCCTTTAATTCAGAATTTAGCTGAAGCGTTTGGTTTTTACGCCCTTTATAAAGTCGAAACAAAATAATGGTTAAACCCCCGGTCAGCAATATAAGGGTTGCTACTGTTATGGCATGTCTTAAGCTGCTTTTCTGCGTTTTAGTTAGAAGTAATTTTTGATATGTTTCAATTTCCTTTTCTTTTTCTCCCATATTATAAATAAAGGCCAATTGAGACATTTTATCCTCTTTGTCTTCAGTAATTAGCGAGTCGGTTATAAAAATTGTTTTTTTAGCAAATTGTAATGCCTTTTTCAAATCATTTTTGTTTTCATATATGTCAGAGAATAGGTTATAGGCTCTCTTTTTGATTTTTAAATCTATTGAAGTTTCCACTTCCGGATATACTGTCAGAAGCATCAGCTCAGCATTGTCAAATTGAGACCGCTTTATCAATATTTCTGTAAGAGTAAGTTTCAGTGATACGATATCTTGCTGTGCATTAATCTTGTTCGCCAAATCTAAAGCGGTCATTGCATAATGGAAAGCAGAATCGAGCATATCTTTTTTTATATATAGACCCGCTAAATTTTGGCAAGTCTGTATTTGTCCAATTATGTTGTTTGATTGTTGCTCTTGCTTGATAGCTTTGTGGTAATAGAACAGAGCAGAATCCATGTGTCCAAACTTCTCTTCTATTTGACCGGCGTTGTCTAAAATCATTGCTCTTAAAGAAACATCATTAGTATTATTAATATGTTTTACCGCTTTTTGGATGGTTGCTTTAGCCATATTTCCTTCGTTTATTTCAAAGTATAGTGCGGCTAATGCATTTTGTGAGCAAACTAATGTTTCCGATTCCTCTAAGTCGTGTCTTATTTTATAGGCTTTTAACAGGTATTCCATTGCCTTTTCGTAAACCCCCATTTTAGTAAGCAACATGCCCCAGCGGTTATAGTTGCTTGCTATCCTCGACATTTCAGATGAGACATATAACAGCGAGTCCATCTCTTTTAAAGTGTTGTAGGCTTTGTTGTAATCCTTAAGCATTAGGGCAGCACGGCTCTCTAAATCATAAATTTGAATCTTTAAGTTTTGATTTTCATTTACCTCGGGTAGCTGTTTAAGGGAATCGATAATTTTAATAGCCTCTTTCGGGTTTGCATTAATCAAATCAGAAGTTTTCAACAACTTTTTGTAGATGTTAGAACCATTTACACTGCTCAAAGGGGAAAAGAAAAGTAGTGATAGTAGTAATAATGATAGCAGATGCTTTGTTCTTAGCATAATCTTTTATAAACAAATAAATTGGATTAGGTACGGAGAAAAGCCTCAATTTTTATGCCACAAACAGATAGAGCTTAATGCTTGAATCTACTAATAACTAATATAAAATACACAGATATTCAGTCGGACTAAAATTTATATACAAGCTCTAGTTTAATATCACAATAAAGAGTTATAAAATTCATATATTTGTAAAAATATTTCTGCTTTGATATTTTATTTGTTGGTCAATGTTTTTCAATAAGTTTATTGAAAAAAGTACTTTACGACAATAAAAATCACACTGTTTATAACGGAACAACCAACATGCTAATCTAAAGTTGATAACCAAAAGTATGTTTATAAAGCAAGTGAGTTTTCCATATTTTGAAACAAATTTATGCTAATGAATAGTAATTATTTGGAAGAATTGAATGAAGCCCAATTAAAGGCAGTTGTTGATTTTAACTCTCCCAGTTTGATAGTAGCAGGCGCAGGTTCGGGGAAAACGCGAGTTTTGACTTATAGAATAGCCCATTTGTTGCATAACAATGTGCCACCATATAAAATTTTAGCACTCACATTCACAAATAAGGCTGCCAAAGAGATGCGCGACCGTATATCACAATTGGTTGAGCCTGAAAAGGCAAGAAGTATATGGATGGGCACTTTTCACTCAATTTTTGCACGTATTCTGCGATACGAAGCCGAGTATATTGGTTACGACAAAAATTTCACAATCTATGATACAACAGACAGTCAAAACCTGATAAAAGCAATAGTTAAAGAGAGACAGTTAAACTCTAAAGATTACAGGGCAAACCTTATTCATGGGAAAATAAGCAGAGCAAAAAATAATCTCGTAACACCAAGAATCTACGCTTCTAATAGTGAGCTTATTAATCATGACAATATGAATAGAATAGGCGAAACTTATATGATATACGAAATATATCAAAATAGGTGTAGAACCTCAAATGCAATGGATTTCGACGATTTGCTGTTGAATATGAATATTCTTATACGCGACAATCCTGAAATTTTAAAAAAATATCAAAACAAGTTCAGCTATATTTTGGTTGATGAGTATCAAGACACAAACTTTTCGCAATATCGTATAATACGACAGTTAAGTGAGTTGCACAGAAATATTTGCGTAGTCGGCGATGATTCACAAAGTATTTATGCATTTAGAGGAGCGCGAATTGAGAATATTTTAAACTTTCAAAGCGATTACCCCGACTATAAAGTATTTAAGTTAGAGCAGAATTATCGCAGCACTCAAACTATAGTGCAAGCAGCTAATAGCCTTATTGCAAAAAACACAATGCAACTGCCAAAAACAATATATTCCAAAAATGACTACGGCTCCGCAATAACTATAAGCGAAGCCATAACAGAAAACGACGAGGCTTTTAAAGTTGCAGAGTATATTATGTCAGACAGTTCTGAATTGGAAATGCCCTACAGTGAAATTGCTGTTTTGTACAGAAATAATTCTCAATCGAGAATTTTTGAAGAGGCGTTCCGTAGGCGAAATATACCATATAGAATTTATGGAGGAATAACGTTTTATCAACGAAAAGAGATAAAAGACTGCATCGCTTATTTTCGAATGGTTGTTAATCCCAATGACGATCAAGCCCTTCTTAGGGTTATAAATTATCCAGCGAGAGGAATTGGCAAAAATACTGTCGAGCGAATAGAGAGTGTTGCTTTAAGTCTTAACGTTTCAATATGGCAAGTAATTAGTTCAGACATTGTTAACAAAATAAATATACAGTCGGGCATTGTTTCAAGAATACAAAAATTTGTTGACTTTATATTAGAACTACAACGCGTTGAACAAGAGATGGATGCTTATGATTGTGCAATGCATGTTGTTAGGGTGTCAGGATTATATCAGGAATTATCGGAAGATAAAACAACAGAGGGTTTAGATCGCTTGCAGAATGTTGAAGAGCTCTTTAACGGAGTTAGAGACTTTGTAGCAGAAAACTACAATGAAACAAGTGATTTAGTGAGACTATCTGATTACGTTGAAAATGTTTCGTTGTTGACAGATTTTGATAAAAATGAAAAAAACACAAATGTCGTTTCGTTAATGACAGTACACGCTTCCAAGGGGTTAGAGTTTAAAAGTGTGTATTTAGTTGGAGCAGAAGAATCTTTGTTTCCCTCAAGTATGTCGATCGGAAGATTGAAGGATGTTGAAGAGGAGAGACGTCTGTTTTACGTTGCACTCACACGAGCCAAGATAAAAGTAACCATATCGTGGGCGAGACAACGAAATATGTACGGAAGTCTCGACACACGACAAATGAGTCGTTTTGTCCATGAAATTGATCCTGAATATTTAGTTCACACATCAAGTTATTCATCTCGAACGGAAGGGACAAGATTAAAAGGCTATAGTTTCCAAAAAAGCAACGGAGCGGGCTTCAATTTTGATTTTAGAAAAAATGTTAATGAACAAAAGCCATCACTAAATATTTTTACAAAACAGGCAGATAAAAATTATGAAGGTGTTTTTATCGAGTTTGCGACTTTACCAATAGGACAAAAGGTTTTACATCAAAAATTTGGCAAGGGTATTGTAGAATCAATTGAGGATGAAGGAACAAACACAAAAGCAATAATTAATTTTGAAACCGGCAAAAAAACACTTTTGCTTCGTTTTGCCAGATTGCAACTGCTAGATTAAAACCGATATTTTTAAAACAAATATTCAACTAAAAAATAGCAAAGCACTTGTTAGACACCACTCGTTGTTTACAAAATTATAATAACTATATTTGCATAACTGAACACAATATTAATCAGCACAATTATTAACAAACAGAATTTTTTAAATAAAAACATGAATTATAATACAGAACGTGAAAAACTTATAATGCCCGAATATGGGCGATATATCCATCAATACGCACAACATATAAAAACCATAGAATCGCGCCAAGAAAGGACACAAGCAGCGCATGCGCTAATATCTATTATGGCAACTCTAAATCCGGGATTGCGCGATTCGTCTGACTACAGACGGAAACTTTGGGATCATTTAATGATTATTACGGACTACGAGTTAGACGTTGATAATCCCTATCCAATGCCCGACAGAGCAATGTTAGAAGAGCGACCATCTCCTGTTAAATATGACTTTAAAGAGATAGATAAAAGACATTACGGCAAGTTGATTGAGCGTATGGCAAAAAAAATACCAGAGTATGAAGGGGAAGAGAGAGAAGTGCTTATATCTCTGATTGCCAATACAATGAAAAAGAACTATTTGAATTGGAATAAAAATGCTGTTGACGACTCAACTATTTTAGAAGATTTAAGGCGATATGTTCCAAAGGGTGTTGAAATACCAGACGATTTACAACTGTTAGAGACACGAGATTTGGTTAATCGTTCAGCATCAAGCCAGAGGGGCAGTTCAAAGTCACAACAGAAGCATAGAAGTCGCAGACAAAATAAAAAGAATAAATAATGGCAACATTTGTAGTTGAAGGGGGAAAACCGCTTAAGGGCGAGATAATTCCACAAGGTGCTAAAAATGAGGCATTGCAAGTAATTTGTGCAGTTTTGTTAACATCTAAACCTGTAACCATTAATAATATCCCTGATATTAGGGATGTTAACAACTTAATAGAACTACTGCGTAGCATGGGAGTTAAGGTTCGGCAAAATTCAGTTTCGAGCTACACTTTTCAGGCTGATGATATCAACCTAGATTATCTTCATACCGAAAATTATCAAAGGCAAAGTACATCTCTGCGTGGAAGTATTATGATTGTGGGTCCTTTGTTGGGACGTTTCGGAAAAGCATATATTCCACAGCCAGGTGGAGATAAAATAGGACGCAGGCGATTAGACACCCATTTTATAGGACTGGAAAAATTAGGTGCAAAGTTTAAATATAATACCAAAGAGGGGGCTTATACAGTAAAGACTAGTGGATTGAAAGGCACATATATGCTGCTTGATGAAGCATCGGTTACCGGTACGGCAAACATTCTTATGGCAGCAGTTTTAGCCAAAGGAGAGACAACAATATATAATGCGGCTTGTGAGCCATATTTACAACAGCTCTCTAAGATGTTAGTAGCTATGGGTGCCAAAATACAAGGTATAGGTTCAAATAAATTGATCGTAGAAGGTGTCGACGAGCTTGGAGGTACGGAACATACTTGCCTGCCTGATATGATTGAAATAGGCAGTTTTATTGGACTTGCGGCTATGACTGAGTCGGAGATAACAATAAAAAATGTATCGTATCAAGATTTGGGAATAATACCAGATGTATTTAAACGAATGGGAATTGCTATGGAGTTGCGTGGTGACGACCTTTATATCCCATCGCAATCGCATTACGAGATTCAAACTTATATTGATGGAGGTATATTGAAAATTGATGATGCTCCATGGCCAGGATTTACCCCGGACTTGATAAGTATTGCATTAGTAGTAGCAACACAGGCACGGGGAAGTGTACTTATTCATCAAAAAATGTTTGAATCGAGGCTATTCTTCGTTGATAAATTAATTGATATGGGTGCACAAATCATATTGTGTGATCCGCATAGGGCGACTGTGATAGGTTTAGATAAATCTCAAAAACTACGTCCAACAGTTATGACAAGCCCGGATATTCGTGCAGGAGTCGCGCTTCTGATTGCAGCACTAAGTGCCGATGGTGTCAGTAAAATACACAATGTTGAACAAATTGACCGCGGTTATCAACGTATTGACACTAGGTTAAGGAAAATAGGTGCACATATTACGCGTATTGATTAACTGAACTTTAACAAATATTTAATAGCAGTAGAACAAAATTGGATTTGTTTTTGTTAGTGTCTGTTAATAAAAATGTAAATATTTTGAAACGTAAAAGTTCCATAGTGAATTTAAACTGAAAAATTATAAACATATGAAAAAATTTGTTTTTGTTATTTTGGCTCTTTTTGGGATAAACTTTACATCAAATGCTCAGAATGTTGGTACTCAAATTGGACAAGAAGCCCCGGAATTAATGATGACATCTCCAAGCGGAGAAATGTTAAAACTTTCTGATTTACGAGGTAAGGTAGTATTGATAGACTTTTGGGCTGCGTGGTGCGGACCATGTCGTCGGGAAAATCCCACAGTAGTACAGGCTTACAATCAGTTTAAAGACAAGAAGTTTAAACATGGAAATGGGTTTGAAGTTTTTGGAGTATCACTTGATCATAACAAGCAAGCATGGGTAAACGCTATTGAGCAAGACAAACTTGCATGGAAATATCATGTAAGCGATTTGAGGGGATGGAACTCTGCACTTGGAAGGTTGTATGGTGTTAACAGTATTCCTGCAAACTTTTTGATTGATAAGGACGGGAAGATTTTAGCAAAAAACCTTAGAGGACAACAACTTATTGCTGTTTTAAACAGTATGCTTAAATAGTTGATTTTAGCAAATAGTGATAAATTAACATAATATCTGACGATGAGATAGCTTAAGTCTAGCTCTTTGTTGGATATGTTTGTAAAATTGAAAAATATAAAAATCAAACTAATAACATATCAATAAAAAATTTAACAATGCTTGAATTAAAATTAGGACTCGAACAGTGGTTTTCAAACTTTGGATTTAGTGACTATTGGGCAAACCTTTTTTGTGATGCAATTTTCTTTATTAGTTTACTATTAATTAGCTACATAGCTAACTTTATAATTAAAAAGTTAACACCATTAATAGTAACGCGATTGGTAAGGAAGACCAAAACTAACTGGGACGACATAATGCTTAAACGCAAAGTTTTTACCAGGTTGAGTCATTTAGCACCGATTTTAATAATTTATTACGGTATTCCCAATATATTTCCAGAAGCTCCAGACTTTATATTGTTGGTACAAAAGAGTGTAAGAATCTACTTAGTTTTTTGGATAGCACTTATCATCAATTCATTTTTACATAGTCTGAATGATATTTACGAAAGCTACGATTCAGCTGCTGAGCGTCCAATTAAAGGTTACATACAGGTTGTCCAAATAATAGTTTATGTGTTGGCAGTTGTAGTAATGATTTCTATTATTATGAATAAGTCTGTAACTTATCTGTTTGCTGGTATAGGAACAATGTCAGCTGTACTTATGATAATTTTTAAAGACGGTTTGTTAGGACTGACAGCGGGCATACAGATGTCAATTAATAAAACAGTCCGAATAGGCGACTGGATAAGCGTTCCTGCCCAAAATGCAGACGGTACAGTAGTTGAAATTACTCTTAATAATATAAAAGTAAAAAACTTTGACAATACAATAACAGTTATCCCCTCGTATGCTTTTGTCAGCGGCTCATTCCAAAACTGGCGCGGAATGCAGGAGTCGGGAGGAAGACGTATCAAAAGAGCTATTTTAATAGATCAGACATCAATTAAATTTTGCACCAAAGAGATGTTGGAAAGGTTCAAAAAAATTGAGTTGATAAGTGAGTATATAACAGAAAGAACCGAAGAGATAGAAGAATACAATAGCAAAAATATGGCATCAAGCGACATGGCAATCAACGGTCGTAGAATGACTAACATAGGTACTTACAGAAAATATGTAACCGAATATCTGCAAAATCATCCTATGGTTAATACAGAGTTGACAGCTATGGTACGGCAGTTAGCACCAACAGAAAAAGGGATACCGTTAGAACTATATTTCTTTAGTAAAGAGAAGCGTTGGGTATTTTACGAAGGGATACAGGCAGATATTTTTGATCATCTGCTAGCAAGTATAGAAACTTTTGAATTGCGTGTTTTCCAAGCCCCATCCGGACACGATATGCGGCAGTTGGTCAAATAATAACATGTTTAAGAATAATAAGAGAGATAAATCCATATTTTTGTAAGAAATACTTTTTTAATCATAGTTTATCTTAAAAATTATATCAATGAGAACTTTTATATTATTCACAGTCTTAAACTTCTCTTTCGGGCTTCTGTTTTCCCAACAAGAAGGACCTAACATAGTTTTTGACAACTTACAACACGATTTTGGGACAATCAAGGAAGAGGCAGGAAAAGCAAACTGTCGATTTGTTTTTAGCAACACAGGTTCGCAACCTTTAGTTGTAACACGGGTGCAAACGTCGTGTGGATGTGCATCGTCTAATTACACTAGACAACCGGTAGCGACAGGGGGGAAAGGATTTGTTGAAGTGTCATACGATCCCGCTGGCAGACCCGGTCCATTTGCAAAAACTATCACTGTCTATTCCAATGGAATCAATCCAACCACAGTTTTAACAATAAAAGGAACTGTTACGCCAAAGCCAAGAACAATTGAGGATGATTACCCCCGAGTAATGGGAGATCTAAGGTTACAAAACAATCACTTCTCTTTTATGAATGTTTTTAATACTGAAAAATCTACAACAGAAATTCCTGTGGTTAATGTAGGGGAAACCAGTCTAATAATTGGATTTGACAAATTACCGTCTTATTTGACAATTCAAGCGATACCTTCTGAGTTAAAACCAAATGAAAAAGGCGTTCTTAAAGCAGTATTAGATGCAAGTAAAGTCAACGATTATGGTTTTATTGTACACAGAACAGCAATTCTGTTAAATGGACAAAAACCACAAAACAGTTTGATTTCAGTAACAGCCGTTATTAAAGAAGACTTTTCCAAACTGACGCAAAAAGAGTTGGCAAAAGCTCCCAAAATACAGTTTAAGAGTACAGACTTCGATTTTAAAACTGTAAAAGCGGGCGATGTTGTTAGCTGCGAATTTGAATTTGTTAATGAGGGAAAAACACCTTTGATTATTCGTAAAGTAAAAACAGGATGTGGTTGTACTGCATCAACTCCGCCAACTGAATCTATTAAACCAGGTGAGAGTTCAGCAATAAAAGTAAGCTTTAACACCAGGAATAGGAGTGGTCGTCAGGCTCAATATATTGATGTATATTGCAACGATCCGAATCAACCTGAAATAAAATTGAAAATCGGAGGAGTTGTTGAGAAAGAATAATATTAACACTTGCTGATTAATTAGTTAATTTGTAAAATTAGATAAAACTATCGATCATGTTTTAATAACTGTTTGGTAGTTTTTTGTACGATTTCGTTGTGAATAATGAAACCCGATAAAGAGAAACAAAAAAGTGCCTTACAGGTAAATCCCGGAATTGAGCCACCACCAACCGTTAACCCAAATGCAGTAAATGCACTGAGAAAACGAAGAAGAAAAACTTATACGGTTAACGAATACGTTGAGGGGGTTTTAAGTGGCAGTCGCTCTATGCTTGGGCAGGCTATAACATTAATAGAGAGCCATTTGCCCGAACATATCGCAATGTCGTATGAGATAATAGAAAAATGCTTGCCTTATTCGGGTAACTCCGTCAGAATAGGTATTACGGGAGTACCGGGTGCTGGAAAAAGTACTTTTATTGAGGCACTTGGCAACGAAATCACTTCACAAGGTCATAAATTAGCCGTTTTAGCTATTGACCCAAGCAGCCAGCGTTCAAAAGGCTCTATTCTCGGAGATAAAACCCGAATGGAGAAATTGTCGACCAACGATAACGCGTTTATCAGACCATCACCATCGGCGGGTTCGCTTGGTGGTGTTGCAAGAAAGACACGTGAAACCGTTGTCCTTGTCGAAGCAGCAGGATATGACACAATATTTGTCGAAACCGTAGGAGTAGGGCAGTCGGAGATTGCCGTTCACAGTATGGTCGATTTCTTTCTTTTGTTGATGTTGGCAGGTGCAGGAGATGAACTGCAAGGAATTAAGCGCGGAATAATGGAGATGGCTGACCTGTTAATAATAAACAAAGCTGACGGAAATAATATAGACAAGGCAAATTTGGCTAAAGCCGAATATTCAAGCGCATTGCAACTGTTCCCGTTAAGCCCATCGGGCTGGAGACCTACGGCAATGACAGCTTCTGCTCTTTATAGTATTGGCATGGTGGAAATATGGGATACAGTCAAAGCATATATGAATATGACAAAAGAGAATAATTTCTTTTATGAGCGTAGAAATGAGCAATCTAAGTTTTGGATGTATGAAACCATAAATGAAACATTGCGCGAAACGTTCTACTCTAATCCGAAAGTTAAAGAGGTTATAGCAGATATTGAAAACGAAGTTTTGAGTAATCAAATGTCGCCATTTAAGGCGGCAAACTCATTGTTGGATATTCATAGTCGCTCTTAGTTTGGTAATTTATTTATTTCAATTGGATTAATATGTCGCGAATACTTGCAATTGATTATGGATTAAAGCGTTGTGGTATTGCAGTTACTGATCCGTTGAAAATAATAGCACAAGGAGTTACAACCGTGCAAACATCAACGCTTATGAGCTTCCTAGACGACTATATACAAAAGGAGCAAGTTGAGTGCATAGTTGTAGGACTTCCAAAGCAGATGGACAATACACCAAGCGAGATTGAGCCTCATATTGCAGGATTTATTAAAAGATTTGGAGCTAAATATCCGGCAATACCAATAAAACGCGTTGACGAACGTTTTACAAGCAAAATGTCGCAACAAGCATTAATAACGGCAGGAGCCACAAAAAAACAACGAAGCAACAAAAATTTAATAGATACCATAAGCGCAACAATTATTTTACAAACATATTTAGAACAAAAACAATGATTTACCCTATAGTTGTGGCAGGACATCCAGTCCTAAAGATGAAAGCCCAAGAGATAGACAAAAATTTTCCTGATTTAGATAAATTGATTGAAGATATGTTTGAAACAATGTACGTTTCAGACGGGGTTGGATTGGCAGCACCTCAGATAGGAAAGTCAATACGTCTGTTTGTGATAGATGGGAAGCCAGCAGCCGAAGATAATCCAGAACTCGAAAACTTTAAAAAAGTATTTTTAAACCCATATATTATTGAAGAGAGTGGTGAAGAGTGGTTCTTTAACGAGGGTTGTTTGAGCGTGCCCGGCATAAGAGAAGATGTTCAGCGCAAATCGATTGTTAAAATCAAGTATTTTGATGAAAATTGGCAACAGCACGAAGATGTTTTCGATGGTATGGCAGCCAGAATAATTCAACACGAATATGACCACTTGGAAGGCACTCTGTTTACCGACAGACTATCATTTTTAAAGAGAAAGATGTTAAGAGGCAAACTGTCGGACATCTCAAAAGGAATAGTTGATGTTAGTTATAATATCCGAACGAAATAACAAAGTATTTGTACAGTCGGTATTAAGATTAAATATATCTCAAAAAAGGTTGCTCGAAAAAATAACGGGCAACCTTTTTTTATTCTAAAAAGCACTGTATTTAAAAATAAAGTGTTAGATTGCAAAACATAGTGCGGATTTTTTTTACAACATATATAATACAACCAAACAATTATAGGAACATTAAGTGTACTAAAATGAAACAAAAACATATTCTTTCACTACTAACAACATGTTTGTTACTAACATGCACAGACCTCTTTAGCCAATTTTTTACGAACACCCAAACAGACACACCTCAAACTAAAGGCGACTTTTGGGTAGTACAATTACCTCATTACGGAAGAGTAAATTTTATGTTGGAGGTTGACGACGGTTATATCTTATCTGCTCTTAGCGGAACAGCAATTGGCTCGGAAACTTGGGTACCAACCTTTTACAAATACTCCAAAACCGGCGAACTGCTTTGGTACAGAGAACACCCAGATGCTTACAGATTTCCCAAAGACTTTATAAAAACACAAGACGGTGGCTTTTTGGTTACGGGAGGAGGTGAACTTTTTAAGATGTATAGCGATGGAAGCAAACATTTTCATTATGTGCCAGACCACTCAATGTGGCCAACAGCGGATGAATTTTTGAGTGCTAAAGCGTTTAGTTTTGGAACACCTGAACGATATGGACACTACTTTAAAGTTATGTACTACGAAGATTCTACTAATTATTATTCTTATCCACTAATTGTTGATGGGGGGGGGGATTTAGTAAAAA
>JAAYQU010000050.1 GCA_012519055.1 Bacteroidales bacterium
CCTGTATTACAAAGTCGGGTATTACTCTGTGGAAACGCAATCCATCATAAAATCCACTCTCTGCAAGCTTGCAAAAATTTGCTACCGTATTTGGAGCATCTTTTTCAAAAAACTCAACTGTCATCACCCCTTTTTCGGTGTGTATTTCGGCTTTTTTTGTCATTTTTTAACTCTATTTAAATTTTGTGCAAAGCTACAAAATTGTTTTAACAATCGTTAAAATTGATACGTAATTGAATTAAATTATTTTCAATTAACTGTATCAATAGATCATTGTTTTGTACTAAGTTTGTGTAATTAATAACAGATAACTTTTAATGACAATGCAACTGTACGTAATAGAAGGCAATATTGGCGCAGGGAAAACCCTGTTAACAAAGCTATTGGCTGAAAAATATAATGCAAAAGCTGTTTATGAACAGTTTGCCGATAATCCGTTCTTACCAAAGTTTTACAAAGAGCCTGACAGATATGCTTTCCCATTAGAACTTTCGTTCCTCGCCGATAGATATAATCAGTTGAAAAAGGAGCTGGCACCCGATTCTGCCGACTCGCTTATTATATCAGATTACTATTTTTCAAAATCATTAGTCTTTGCAAGAAAGACATTGACTGACGATGAGTATAATCTTTATTTTAAGTTGTTTAACCTTATTTTAAACCAATTGCCAAAACCCACGATTTACGTTTACCTGCATAGAAGTACTTCAGAGCTTTTGAAAAATATAAAAAAACGTGGTCGTGATTATGAAAAGAGTATCACAGCTGATTACCTGAAAAGTATCGAAGAGGGTTATTTCGATTACCTATCGCAACAGACAGAGTTTCCAGTATTAATATTTGAATGCGATAAGCTTGATTTTGAAAATAACAGAGAGCATTTGGACTTTATTGATGAGAATATATTCTGTAAACATCATGAAAAGGGAGTTAAAACAATTAGCAATGTTTGTAGTGAGCGAAGTCGAAGTAAGCAATGAACAATGTGCAATTGGGCTAAACCACAGTCAATTAGTAATTAGTTGTTAACAATTAATTTGTTTATAGGACAGCATGTGATTAACCATAGGCTTGTGTCTATGGGTGCGCAACAACACATAACTCGCTTACAGTAGCACTTTTCAGTAAAAACAAAACAATCTACGATTAAATGATTGTAAATATGTCAATTATAATTGTTCATTGCTAATTGCTAATTGCTCACTGCTCATTGTTTAACTGTTTGTTTATAAACTCCACAGTTTCCTGTAAACTTCGAGCTGAATTATATCTATTATCTATTTTATCGAGCTCACAATTGCATCTGCTTGTTTCTAAAATTGTTATATAACCCATATAATCAATATTATCGGTTGTCCTATAGCGTGCAGCTCGCCGTAAAAACGTTGGATGAAGGGTGTTGTTTGACGAGTACTCTATAAATGTACTAAGCCCCATAATGTAATGCTTAAACCGCTTAACATATAGAGGTTCAGTTAAGTTAAAGTACCATTCAAAAGTTTTTAGTTTATCATTATAGAAGCAAATCTCAGAAACTTTATAATGACTATTTTTCGGTCCAATATAAAAGTGTGTACTATCTTTTATCGACCAATCGCGTTTAAAGGAAGCCTTTTTACTGTTAAAGTTTTTCCATCTATGGGATTTTTCTAATAAAATATTTTCTTTTAGTACTTTGTCAAGACTAAAATAAAAAAACAGGTGGTCAAATTTGTAAGGAGACCTTCTTTTATTTGTTCTATTGGGTGCGTGTTTATAACTATCGATACTACAAATATATAAATTGCCCCAACCTGGTTTTAATTTATTGCTAACCCGCAATAAACCCTTTAAACTCTCAACCTCGCCAGTTTTTAGGTTTTTAAGGAACATCTCAAAATCATAAAAAACAACAGTATCACTTTGCATAAATAACGCATGAGACGAGTCTCGAAGCTGTACAAGATGTTTTCGAGCGTCATAATTATCAGCCCTTACTACAACCCCTTGTAAGTCAGTTGTACTCTCCAATTGAATTGTGTTGTTATTTACGGAAGACAAATTTACGATAGAGTCTTTAAAGCCAACTCTGTGACATCTAATTTGCTCTATCTTATCGTCTAAGTGAGCAATACCGTCGTCATTTGAAATGGCAATAAGCTCTAACTCCTTTAAAACCAATACATCTTTTATTGGACTATTTAGCTTATCGGTAAAGACAACAAAACGGTTTTGCGAAAAAAGATTGTGGCTGAATAAAAAGATAAGAGTAAAAGTGATTAAAAGTGATTGTTTCATAACTGTTTTATTTAAAACTGGGAAGTTGAAAAATAGCTTTCATTGATATTTTATTAACGAAGTTTGTTGTGAGTTTTTATTCCCTTGTTAAAAAATGACACCCTCATTAACTCTCCATCTTTTTCAAGCGAAATGTTAAGTATTGAATCACTATTAATTGTTTCAATAATTTTTGAATGAGAGTTCATTTTTAAAATACTTGTATTAAAAACAATTGTTTCATTTGATGAAATTTCCTTTGATAGTTTGACAGGCAAGTTTTTGTGCGTTCTTAGATAATTTACAAGGTCGTAAAGAGTCATTAAACCGTAGTTGTTCGGTAGCTCTGAAATACCACTGTTTATTTTAATAATATGGGCTTTAATTATAGTTGTGTCTGAACCTATGTTTGCTATTTTTTGTAAATCCCTTATCAACTGTTCTATTGAAATTTTTTCATTAGGCTTCGAAAAGGCAGTTAGCTGGTATTTGTTTAATGAATTAACTTCGCTCGCATAAATTATTTCGTTGTTGAAAGGAGATATATTAGGGATCAATTCAGGTAGTGTTGATATAACCTCAATAGTGTCAAGATTATTTATGTTTTTATTTTCACCTGATGAGAAAACAGAAATTTCTGTCAGCTGGGCAGTATAAGTGTTATTTTCAAATTGAATCAAAGACATATTCTGGTTAGGGAAGAAAATTAAAGGGATCATTGCAATAAAATTGTTAACGGAATGAGCTAAAACACACAAGAAAAAATTAAATTTCAGTCCAATAAAAGACAAAATTAGCGATAACCCGAAGTAAGGTATTAAGTTGACAATGCATAATGAGCTATCAATATTACCGTAATGCATAAAAGCAAAGATTAGTGAAGTTATTACTGCATTTATTATTGTATTTTTTATCCAAAAGAAACAGAGAAATAAAATCAATGCAACCAGAGCAAAAATCAAAAAACTTTTTGAAATTTGAAAAATTATTAGAGAAATACCTATTAGTGAAATAATATAAGTAAATCGTTTTTTCATTGTCCATAACCTAAAGACTATTTCTTCAAGAAAAGGAAAAACTATTATGGTAAAACTTATTATTTTTAAGGGTGTTAGGTCGGAGAGGTTTGTCAAAACAGGACTCTGGAAAGAATAAATATCGTTTTTAAATTGAGAAATATAGTAGATGTTGAAAAGTGTTCCTAAAACAAAAAAGATTAACCCCAAGATTAATATAACCTTATGTTCATATTTTTTTTTATTTGATAGTTTGTTTGGCATATCTGTATAATTTTAAATGAGGCTGTCTCAAAAGTAAAATTTAACTAAAAAGTGGCAAGGTGTCTCAAATTGTCCAAATGCAAGGTACTGAGATTGAGGTCGAGGGAGCGTACACAAAGCGATGCACTGAGCAAAGCAGAAGTGTACGTGACTGAGTCTGAATATCGAAGTAACGCAGCAGTTGGGCACTTATGAGACACCGCCTTAATTTGACTATGGTTAGGGGCAAGTAATACATGAAGCACTACAAGAATTGACAACACTGCACATTCCGTTTTCTGTGCATCCTGCTACATCCGATGCAATCTGATTATCACAATAATAATCTACTCCAGCGGAAATAAGCAAAGCAGCACCCCATACTAAAACCCAGGGAAATTTGTCATTCGCATTTAATATTTGACCAACTTCTATATTTCCTAGAAAATTTTGAAGTGCTAAACCACTATCCAAATAAGTTAGTTCAATAACTCTTTCTGATGAACCTGTTATCGTCATTACCACATTGTTCATTGATTGTTCTCTTATTAAAAAATTAAAAACATTCTCTCTGTTAGATACAACGACATTATTGTCATTTATATCAGAAATGGTAATATCTCCCAAACCATCATAGTTTATATAAAAGTTTCCAACAAACATTTCTCTTTCTGGTTCATATTTGTCTCTTTTATACCAGCTAAGTTTTCCACGCAAATCGTCTCCTTTAATAACATTAAGGACATTATCATAACTGTATTCTATCTGAATTTGATTTGTAGGAACCTTTTGGTGTTTTTGGGTTACCTGTGGATTGTTTTCACTTTCTTTACTACATGAAATAGTTGCTAAAGCAAACATTATAGCGATACTATAAATTGATAATTTCATTTTATTCAAATTTTGTTTCCCTTCAACAAATTTAATTTCAGGGAAAAGTTAATATAAAATTGGCAAGTCATACTTTTTATGAGATTAACTCGGCCTGTCTATTCGCTCGTTTGTTTACGTAAACTATCTTAATTCGCTTTTCTTTTATATTGCGCACCTATAAAATACTCGGCTCGTTAATTCTGTTTTTAATTTCTTTTGTATAATGCAAAGATATATTGCATTTGTAAGACGGTTTATAATCAAAAGATAATCTTTACATAATCTCTGCATAATCTTTATATAATCTCATCTTATTTTCTCGCTTTTTCAATAACCCACATCATAATGCTCTGTTTTTCAAGTAAAATCTTACCGGGCACTGTTATTGGCTTATCCAATAGAATGTTAGCAGAGATTTTGTCTATTGGAGCGAGCGTAGCCTGTTGCCAGGCACTTTGCCTTGAAACCTTTACTGTTTCTGAAATAGTCTCAATCTCATACTCTACGGGGAAAGGTAGCTCTAACTGTGAGTTAAGTGCTACTCCTGCAAACTTATCCATGTTTTTTATCGCATTTTGTGGAATGCGTGTTGAATAGTGCAATGTTCCGTCATCGGTTTGCGTTACGGCAATCTCAATGTCTATGGTGGGCTGATAGGGTATAAATGCCGCTATCCCAACCAAAACTAACAAAGCACCGCCTATTATCATTATTCCGTAGCGTAACAGTGCGGGCGGAACCTGCCCAATGATTTTACGAACCTTCGCAATACGAAGCTCAGGCTGTCTATATCTATCAATTTTATCGCGGTACTCGGAGAATAGCCATTCTGCCGTTTTTCGCTTTCCTGGCAATTTAATCCTATTTATTATTTCTGCTTTTGTGATTGGTGGTTTCATTGTTATAAAGTTAAAAGTATATAAGGTTAAAAGAAATTAGCTGTTGATTGTTATGGGATGTTTCATAACGAATATTCAATTGAAAAACAGAAAGGTGTTTCAGAAGTGTCCAAATGCAAGGCACTGAGATTGAGGGCGAAGGAGCGTACATGAAGTACGTGACTGAGCCCGAATATAGAAAGTAACGTAGCAGTTGGACATTTATGAGACACCGTTTAATTTCCAAGCTCCAATTGGTTCTTAACCAACTCATAATATTTTCCTTTCTTTTGCGTAAGCTCTTCGTGTGTGCCTGTTTCGGCGATATGTCCGTTATCGAGGACAACGATTTGGTCGGCATTTTTTACCGTGCTCAATCGGTGTGCAACTACTATAACGGTTTTATCTTTGTAGAACTCTGCCAAGTTCTCGACTATAGCTCTCTCATTATTAGCATCTAAGGCGTTGGTGGCTTCATCTAAAAAGATAAACGGCGGGTTTTTATACACGGCTCTGGCTATCAAAATTCGTTGCCGTTGTCCCTGGCTAACGCCTTGTCCGTCTTGTCCTATCAGGGTGTTGTATCCGAGTGGCAGTGCCTCAATATAATCGGCAATATTAGCCACTTGTGCTGCATAGCGAAGTCGTTTCAGGTCAATCTTGCTATCAGCAGGAGCGATATTGCGGGCAATGGTGTCGGAAAAGAGATAACCCTCTTGCATTACCGCGCCACACTGCTCGCGCCACCAAATAAGGTTAAATCGTTCCAAGTCTTTGTTGCCGACCTCTATTACTCCCTCATTGAGCGCGTAATAGCCCAAAAGCAGTTTGACGAGTGTGGTTTTTCCGCTTCCGCTCGCCCCAACAATGGCTGTTACCTTGCCTTGCGGAATATCTAAATTGATACTGTCTAACACATAGTTGGGTCTTGTTCCATCGTACTTAAAACATAGGTTTTTGATTTTCAACGAACGATCTTCGGGAAGATCACACAAGATTCGGTTCTCGTTCTCCTCGTTTTTTTGCGTGTGGATTTCGTTCATTCTATCTAAGCTAATGCTAACATCTTGCCAGCTGTAGATAAAACCCATTATCTGCTCTACAGGAGTGTTTAACTGCCCGATAATGTATTGAATAGCAAGCATCATACCCAATGTTAGATTTCCGCTGATAACGGCTGTTGCGGCTAAAACGGTTATAATAATGTTTTTCAACTCATTTATCAGGATACTTCCGGCTTCTTGATTTTGTTGCAACGACAGCGACTGCATATTTACATCAAAAAGGTCGGCTTGCACATCTTCCCACTCCCAACGTTTGCGCTGTTCGCAACCTTGCAGTTTTATCTCCTGCATGCCGTTAATAAGTTGATATACAATGTTTCTGTTTATCCCTTGCTGCTCGAAATATTTATAGTCCAATATTTTCCGTTTTTTTAGGAAAACCATTATCCACAAGCCGTAAAGTATGCTTCCTGCAAGGAAAACCAAGAATATTGACACATTGTAGATAAATAGAACGATGCCAAAAATAATGAAACTAAACACCGAAAAGAACATATTAAGCGTTTGTACGGTCAGAAATCTTTCTATACGTCGATGATCTTCAATGCGTTGTAGCAGGTCGCCCGTGAGCTTTGTATCGAAAAACTTCATCGGTAGTTTCATCAGTTTGATAAAAAAGTCGGATATAAGCGAGATGTTGATACGTGTACTGATATGCAACAAGATTTTTCGGCGGATAAAGTCAATAGCAGTACGGCTGAAAAGCAACATCGTTTGGGCAATAAGCACCAACCAAACAAAGCCGATATCTTTGCCATTTATCCCAACATCTACGATAGCCTGCGTTAGAAATGGAAATATTAGTTGCAGTATGCTACCTAAAAACAGTCCAAGTATTAGTTGCGTAAAAAACCGCTTATATTTTACCAAATATTTCCAAAGGAATTTCAGTCGATTCTCCTTTTTTATGGCATCGCCCTCTTTTTCGTAGAACAGGGCTGTAGGCTCGAATAGTAGTGCTACTCCCTTCTCCTCTCCGCCTGTTTGTGTGCTTATCCAGTTTTCGCAAAAATCATCTTGCGTAAATCGCATACGTCCTTTCCCTGGGTCTGCCACATAGACATCGTAGCCATTTTTCTTCGATTTTTTTATAGCATACACCACTACGAAGTGATCTTGCCTCCAGTGCACTATACACGGTAGCAAGGCTTTTTCTGCCAACATCTTGAATGTGATACGACCGCCCAAGGTACGAAAGCCAATATTTTCCGCAGCACGACTAATGCCGAGCAACGATACTCCTTCGCGACTTATATACGAGTTGTTTCGCAAGCCGTTGATATCGTACTCTTTGCCGTAGTGCTTGGCTATCATGCCGATACATGCGGGACCGCAGTCCATTGCGTCGGGTTGGCGAGTAAATGGGAATTTTTTTATACTCATTTTTATATCCCCTTTTTAAAAGATAGTATCTTATCTTTTAGAGAGTTCTACCATTTTTTTTTGAAAAATAAAACTACCCAAGTTAAAAGAAAAGGTTGAAGTGTTTACCTCAACCTCTTCTTCAATTAGACAACATATAACATTTTTATATTGTATTCTAATTCATTAGTATTGCAACTATAGCTACAGCAACAACCGAACTTACACATGTAGTAATTGTCTTCCATTCTGGCTCTTCAAGCCAAAGGTATCTATCAAGTCTGCCGAAATTGATTTTTAGTAAATCGTCAGTTAGTTCACTTTGGTCGAACGCTACAGCTTCTACATCATACATTCTTGTAGCTCTGTTAAATTTGCAGTTAACTTCAAGAATAACTTTATCGTCGTGATAATACTTCCAGTTTTTCTTTTTCTTAACCTCTTTAACAACTACGCTGTTTTCAGGGAAAGTGATAGTTTTGCCTTTACGAGTGGCAACAACGTTACCTTTGGAATTTTTTAAAGTTTTACCTTTTATTAACGTAGCATCTTCTCCCCTGACGGTCAATGTCTTGCCTTCCTTTATATCTTTAACAGTTATAAAGGGTTCATCTTTACTATCTGTTACTACAAATTGTTTGGCATAGTGTCTGTAAACAGGCACGGAGGCTTTGTAAGTAACATTTTGAGATTTAATAGGATGTAACAACAATGTACTGAATGTTGCAGTTAAAAAAAATGTTAATACCTGTTTCATGACTTTTTAAATTAAAATTAATATTAATATTAAAGTATTAAGTGTCCCCTTTTATTAGGACAGTTTTTTTAATTTGTTAATATTTTATTTTTCAAAGAACTTAAATCTTTAACTTTGCAAAGTTAAAG
>JAAYQU010000051.1 GCA_012519055.1 Bacteroidales bacterium
CTAATGATTAAGTTTATTAAAATGAAAAAGAAAATAATTTTTGCAGTAGCAACCGGATTCTTTGCAGTAGCAACTGTGTTTAATATGAATTTGTTACAAGGAAATAGTGCCGGTGATGTTTCGCTGGATGCAATTGGCGTGATGGCGCAAGCGCAATCTTCTGAGATTCCAGATGGGACAAATTGTGGTACAAGCTATCAGGGGCCATATTGCGGTTTTGTAGAGTTGAATGGTACCAGGTTTCAAATTTTCTGGCCATAGTAATAGTATTATAATAGGAGCCTCCGCATTAATGGAGGCTCTTGAATGGTTGCTTGTTTTAAGAATTCGCGTCACTATAAAGAAAACACTCAAAGTATGTTTGCGTTAGAAAAGATTATAGTCATCCCAAAGAAAATCCGAATGAAAAAAGTATGCTGCATTGTATTTGCAATTATAGGCTTATATAGTTGCAAAACAGAAGAACCTTCAAAATTGTCCGAAGTTTTTAAACTAGAAAAAAAATTGGTTGGAGAAGCTTTAAACTTCGAAAAAACCTTTGGCAACCCAAATCAGGTCATTTTAGTTGATTCCCTTTTGCTACTAAAAGATAGGGATAGTGAATATTTGATATCCATATTAGATCCAAAAGGGGAAAGATTCCTCGGTCGATTATGTAAAATTGGGAAAGGTCCAGAGGAATTTAATTTACCAGTAGAAATAAGTGTTAACAATATCAACCAAACCCTCAGTATATATGAACGTTCAATTCAGAGATTATCCCATTTAGATATCTCCAGCAAGGAAATAAACAATATTCATATTCAAAAAAGGATCTCATTTGCTAACGATTTGGGATATACGGGATTTGTAAGGAAGCTTAGCGACTCTTTGTATATAGGTGTTGGACGGTTTAGCAAAAGATATGCATTATTCGACAAAAATGGAGAATTATTAAAGACAACTCAAGATTATCCATCTTATGATGGAATCAACATAAGTGATGAGCTATCATACATAGCTTATCAAAACATTTTGGAAGTAAACACGTCAAACAGACGTGTTGCAGCAGCCTCCATTTATTGCGACAACATCGAGTTTTTTAAGTTGGAGGAGGAAAATCTAATATTAACAAAACGATATGGGTTTTTGAAACCAGACTTTGTTGATGAGTCCAACAACTCCCATAGAGTTTTACATCCGTCAGACACAAATATTATGGGTTTTCTCGATATAAAGTCAGATGAAAACTTCGTTTATTGTCTTTATTCGGGGCGATCAATAAAGGGATTTGAAACAATGGCTCGGGCACGGAAAGGAGAGGATATTTTCGTTTTTGATTGGAAGGGAAATCCAATAACCAGATATAGTTTAAACAAAGAAATAATAGCCTTCGCAGTTGATTCGGAAAAAAGGATTTTCTATGGCATTTCTCACACACCAGAACCAGTTATTATAAAATTTGAATTTTAATCAATGGGCTGTAAAGCTTCCATTCGCCCTTATTTTTCAATAGGCCTTTTTAATTAGGGCCTGCTGAAAAACTCAGGCAGAAAAGTTTATGTTTGTATCAACCTCTATAACGATTGTCCGATTAATAGGGGGCCAGACCACAGCAAGTGTTTTATTTGCAGTAGCAAGTGTGTTTAATATGAATTTGTTACAAGACGACAAGAATGGAGAACTCGCTCTAGATGCAATTGCTGTAATGGCAAGTGCTAACGGTGAATCTGGTGGTAACTGCCCCTGGGATGTACCTGACGCCACTTGTTACCGATATGATGGTGGACAATATGGCTGTTTATATACTAGCGAATTAAATAGTGGATTAAATTGCAAATCAAAATAGGATACTATTAATCTCTTTAAGTGATGGGAAAACATTCCCATCACTTACTATTTGACGATGAACCAGAAATACAAAAGATTAATAATTTAAAAATCAACTCAATGAAGAGACTGCTCTTTTATCCACTTTATATAGCATTTTTCGCAGCTTGTGGTAACACGAATAACACATCAGAGGCGCCCAAAGCTGAGTTGCACTTGGCCATAAGTCGCGAGATTGATTTAGGGCCTTTAAAACTGGA
>JAAYQU010000052.1 GCA_012519055.1 Bacteroidales bacterium
CTCATGATTTTATACCTATAAATTTTGAATAGTAGTAATTATATATTCTGTTTTTCATTTCAGAATATTACCTTTGTGCCCGCAAAAGACAACTGCGATAAAACAACCCATCCATTATGAGTTTTTCCAATGAAATAAAACGGCGTAAAACGTTTGCAATTGTAAGTCACCCGGATGCTGGTAAAACAACACTTACAGAAAAATTACTGCTATTTGGCGGTGCAATTCACGTTGCCGGAGCCGTAAAAAACAACAAAATAAAACGAGGTGCAACTAGCGATTTTATGGAAATAGAGCGACAACGCGGGATTTCTGTAACAACCTCGGTTATGGGCTTTGAATATAATGGATTTAAAATTAACATCTTAGATACCCCTGGACACCAAGATTTTGCCGAAGATGCATATCGAACTCTAACAGCTGTAGATAGCGTAATAGTTGTTATTGATGCCGCAAAAGGTGTTGAGCTACAAACGCTTAAGTTAATGCAAGTTTGTAGAATGAGAAAAACTCCGGTTATTGTATTTATTAACAAGTTAGATAGAGAAAGTAAGGATCCTTTTGACCTGCTTGATGAAATAGAAAACAGACTCGAAATATCAACCGTTCCACTTAGCTGGCCCATTGGACATGGTAAGCAGTTTAAAGGTGTTTACAACATTTTCGATCACTCGTATAACGCATTCACAGGTACTGATAAACAACATGCAGAAAAACCGATAGTTATAGACAACGACTTCGATGAAATTGAAAAGTTTATAGGTCAGGATGCCACTATAAAACTCATAGAAGATGTAAATTTAATTGATGGTGTATATCCACAATTTAATCAAGAAGATTACCTGAATGCAAAAGTGTCCCCTCTCTTTTTCGGAAGTGCCTTGTATAACTTTGGTGTTAAAGAATTACTAGATACGTTTGTTAAAATTGCACCACACCCTAGGCCAACACAGGCAATAGAGAGAACTGTAAGTCCGTTTGAAACAAAATTTACAGGTTTTGTATTTAAAATTCATGCTAACATGGACCCAAATCATCGCGACAGAATTGCTTTCGTGAAAATATGTAGCGGACGTTTTCAAAGAAACACCAACTATCTGCATGTACGCATCGGAAAGAATATGAAATTTTCAAATCCCACTTCGTTTATGGCATCAAAGAAAGAGCTTGTTGATGAAGCATTTTCCGGAGATATCGTGGGATTATATGATGTTGGGAATTTTAAGATCGGTGACACTTTATCTGAAGGAGAAATCATTAATTTCAAAGGTCTTCCAAGCTTTTCACCTGAAATATTTCGCTATATAGAAAATGCTGACCCTTTAAAATCAAAACAACTATCCAAGGGAATTGATCAACTGATGGATGAAGGAGTTGCACAGTTATTTACTAGTGTTTCTAACGGTCGTAAAATTGTAGGAACTGTTGGTGCTCTACAACTTGAAGTAATAGAATATAGACTTCTGCACGAATATGGAGCAAAATGTCGCTGGGAGCCTGTACAATTTTTTAAAGCTGTTTGGTTTGAATCTGACAACAAAGACCAACTATCTGATTTTAAGAGCCGTAAACATCGCCAGCTAGCTAAAGACAAACATGAAAACGATGTTTTTCTGCCCGATAGCTCCTACGAATTAGAAATGGCTCAGGAAAAATTTACCGATATAAAATTCTATCTAACTAACGAATTTTAAGCTTTTTGGCCAGCCGTAAAACTCTAATACTAAGATGTTTTGAATAGTACCTCAAAGATTTGTCGTACTTTCTAGGACGAAAAAAATTAAGTTAATAGCTATGCTATTTTTACAATTTTTGCTCTTCGCTTCGTTATATTAATAATAAAAAACGACTTTAAATTGGAGATCAAGCACCTCACATTCAATAACTTAGTCTATTGAACTTTTGTATTGTATGGTTATTTTAACACAATGTTGTGTTTTTGTATTGGTGAAAAAATCCGGTTTTTTAATATGGTCTCAGATCTTTGCATAAATTTTGTTTAACATTAAGTTAAACATCTAGCGCTAACTAACATTATAAAATAACTTAAAATCGTTCAAGACATGATTAAAAAATTAACACTTTTTATTGCTGTGATGTTCGTTTACTTTGGAGTATTCTCACAGCAGTACGTTACCCAAACAGAAAAGGGAACAGCAAACGAGCAACAAAATAGTGATGTATTAAAAAGCTCCTATTCAATGCGAGCCGACACTATTTTGATGCATACAGACACAGTTACTACATGCAATGCTATCTTCTACGATAGTGGTGGTGAAACAGGCGGCTACGTAGGAAGAGAGTCATACACTCTTACGATATTACCAGCAACACCAAATTCGCAAATCGTGGTAACTTTCTTAGAAGTAAATATAGACGCAAGACATGACTATTTGGAAATTCACAATGGAACAAGTACAAGTAGTCCACTTATCACAACATTAAAGGGAACATTTGTCCCGGAAGAGCCGTTCTATGGAGAAAATACTGACGGAGCTCTTACATTCCATTTTTATAGCAACGCTTGGTACCATGCAGATGGATGGAAAGCTACTGTAGAGTGTTTCCCACTTTTACCAAAAAACTTAATGGCAGTCAAGTTAAACACTGCTGCATCAGCAACAGCCAATGAATCTAAAACTGTTCCTTTTGTTATTGAAAACAAGGGAACTGAATCTGTTTTAGGTAGCCAATATACAGTTCAACTGCAAGATGCTGCTAATAACGTATTGGCAACATCAAACGGAGTTGACCTTATCTCAGAAGAGAGAGATACTATTGACATTATGTGGACACCAACCACAGTTGGACAAGTTGACGTTAAAGGCGTTATCATATTTGCTGAAGATGAACAACCTGACAACAACGCTACCGAATTAACCACATTTACTGTATATCCTGAAGGAAGCTATGTTGCAGAAATAGGTGCGGATTCTGTTTTACTAACAACTTTACGTATTCCTTTCGACTTTTTCTGGAAAAACAGTTTCAGTCAAACTATTTATTTGAAAGAGCAAATTGGTATCGAAGAGGGAACAATTGTATCTATTGCATATAAATATAGCTTTGTAGAAGCAATAAATTCAAAAGGCGTACGAGTTTGGATTGGAGAAACAAATCAGTCAGACCTTACCGGTGGACTCATTGATCCAAATACATTGACATTGGTTTATGATGGCAATTTGGATTTCCAAATCGGAGTGCAGGATCTTGCAATCAACTTACAAACACCATATGTTTATAACGGAAACAACCTGGTTGTTTACACATACGGAGAGATGGATGAGCAAACCTACGCTGCTGAGAATACCTTTTATATGACTGATGTAGGAACACAACGAACCCGTTACAATCAAAACAACTTCGAAATAGACCCTTTAGCACCAACATCAGGCTCATTAACATACTATTCGCCTAACATAACACTCAGTTTTTCTACAATACCACCAGGATCAATTTCGGGCAACGTAACATGCGATACTAATCCCGTAGAAGGTGTTACTGTTAAAGTGGTTGGTAGCACACGAATAACAACTACTGATTCAGTTGGAAATTATGAATTATTGAATTTGCAACCAGCAACGTATAGCCTAGAGTTTAGCAAATTTGGTTACACTACAGTTATTGTAGAAAACATTCAAGTTAATTCAGGTGCTAATACTGTTACTAACACCACATTGTCGATGATTGACCAAGTTACGGTAAGCGGCACTGTTACAGCAAGTGATACAGGCGAACCATTAGAAGGTGTTGTCGTTAATTTAACTGGTGAGGTTAACTATACATCTACCACTGACTCAACAGGACATTACTCTATGTCAGATGTTTTAGGTCTTGGAAGAGTTTACGAAATATCTGCTGAAACTGGAGGTTATCAACCATATACAGAAACTATAACTGTAGAGAATTTTGATATAACCCACAACATTGCTCTTAATGAGATTCCTTATCCTGCTAGAAAAGTTTTTGCAGAAATCAATGAGCCAAATGTTAATGTAACCTGGAGTGACCCACTTTCCGGACCTATGGGCGATCCTCAATGGATTCATTGGGATAACGGTGAAAACGATGAAGGTATCGGAACAGGTGGAGACATAAACATGACTATTGCACAGCGCTTTAGTGTTGCAAACATCCAAGCATTAGGTGTAGTTGATATGTCTGTAACGAAGGTAAAATTCTTCCCAAGAGCAGAAGGTACATATACTGTAAAAATATGGACCGGTGGTTCGGCAATAGACCCGGGAACTTTAGTACACGAACAACTTGCAGAAAATATTGTAGTTAGTCAATGGAACGAAGTTGTTCTTACAACACCTGTAACAATTCCTGCAGCAGAAGAACTATGGTTCGGAGTTAATATCCAATCAACAGGATACCCTGCCGGTTGTGATGCAGGTCCTGCTATTACAGGATTTGGTGATTTAGTTAATATGGGTAGTGGCTGGCAGACTCTACTTTCCATATCATCTGATTTGGATTGCAACTGGAACCTAGCAGCCTACGTCGACAATGCAAAAGGTGTTGAAACAAAACTTAGCTTACTGAAAGCCGAGTACGAAATGAATACTTCCACAGTAAATCTTAAAAATAGTACAGCTTCGGCAACAACTGCAAATACTGTAAGCCTGCACCGTTCATCTGATTTTGAAAACAGTACTTCAACAGCAAACAATGCAAGCAGAGTATTTATTGACTATTCAGTATATCGCTTAGTTAGAAATCAACCGCAAACAGAATGGACAGAGTTAGTTGCTTCAACCACTGACACTATATACACCGATACTGTTTGGGAAACACTACCAGCAAATTTATATCAATATGCTGTCGTAGCAAACTACTCAAACAATGTTGTATCTGCCCCAACATTATCCAATATTCTTGCAAAAGATATGGAAGCTGAATTTACACTTAATATTGCTACCAACAGCAATGATCCTGTGGTAGGTGCCATTGTTACATTAACTAACTATGATGGCAATAGTGAACACGCTTACCAAGCAATGGTTGGAACACCATCAATAACATTCCCGGGAGTTTGGAAAGGTCTTTACAAAATTACTGTTACTATGGAAAAATTCGAACCATTTGTTGCAGATAGTATAGTTATTAATTCAGATACATCATATTCGGTTACTTTAATTGAAATTATCAAAACACCATTTAATCTAGAGATAACACAAGATGGTAATAACGAAATCTTTACATGGAACAATGGGGTAACAGTTATCCTCGAAGCTCACGATGTTTGGAACGATGGTACAGGCTATCAATTGCTACTTGATGCTGATGCAGATCAGTACGGACAAACAATTCCCGTGAGCGGAAATATGTATGAAAGTTGTGCTGCACCTGATAATTTGTACGATGTTTTCGAATACATGATTCCCGAAAATGCAGATCCTGTTTGCACCACTCAAAATATAGTGGTCGATGGAGAAGTTTCTATATTAATCCCAGCCGGCACTTACGACTACTGTATTGTAAACCCTGTTCCTGGAGACAAGCTATATATTGCTGGAAGCGAGAATGCACGTAAAGATAACTACGTATTTGAATCAGGTAAAACGTACCGTTTCCTTGTAGAGTATGGTGGATTCAACGATCAGGTGACCATCATCATTACAGATGACGATTCAGGAAAAATAGTTGGCATTGAGAAATTCGGAAATCAACCTGGTGACGAAAGCCTACGTAGTGGAGAGGGTAATTCTAATCAAATCAATGGTATATCTATGCTCAACATTGGCGACTACTACCCTGGTGCACCTAGTAAACCCAAATCATTTAGTGGATATACCGTGTATCTAGACGAAGAAGAAGTGGCATCAGGTATTATGGAAGAAACCTACACATTTATTAATGTTCCAGGAGGTGCACACACTGCTGGAGTTAAAGCCGTTTACACTTCAGGTTCATCTGAAATAGTTGAAATATCTTTTACAGTTGGTATAGAAGATAATATCTCAGCGCAAAAGGTTGTACTATATCCTAATCCAGCTACTAATGTGCTAACAATTTCACGCGAGAGTACTTCTAACGCCACAGTTGAAGTTTATTCAAACAATGGTGTGATTGTTAACTCGTTTGAAATGAACGAAGCTATTAAAGAGATTTCGGTTTCTGACTTAAATAGTGGAATTTACTTCATACGCATTATTGAAAACGAAACAATTTCGATTCAAAAATTTATCAAACAATAATCTTGAATAGTTTTTTAATAAACACAGAGGCGGGCTTTTAAGTCCGCCTCTGTATTTATTGCTAATGTGTCATCACCCGATAGACTCAGTGACCGTGTGCTCGGTGACAGCATAACTAACGCACATTAAATTTCTCGGCACGGCTGTAGAATTCCAACATCAAGGGGTACTCGATATTTTCGGGGTTTACCATGCAGGCTTTTTCTATATATTGAAACAGCTGCTTCCAATCGTCGTAAAACATATAAACCAATCCTTTAGTAAAATATTGGTTTCCCTTTATAAAACGCTGCATTTGTACTGTGTCAGTAACATTATTGAAAACTCGCCACATTCCATCGCGATTGTCATTCAAAAAATCGAGGTTTATAGCAATATTATCGTCTCTAAGGCTGTTAAAGGAAAAATAGTCGGTATAAGCTATATTATCTGTGTTGATTTTATAATCGGCTGTAATTTTCTCAATAGCAACAGCATCTAAAACCAAATTAGCAGCCAAATAGTATGGATTATTTAAAAACAGTTTGTCGTCAGAGGTTTTTTGCATATTGTTACTCCAAATTCCAAAATCAATATCTATTGGTTTCATAGAACCTATTAAAATGGCATGATAGTGCCCCAACCAAACGGTTGAATTTGGAAATACTGAGTGGAAGGTCTTTATTAATCCTAAAAAATCGCTCAAGCTCAGTTTGTGCAGTGGCAAATATTGTGAAACCATACCATTTTCAGTCAACCTGCTACGACATAGTTTAAAATATTCGTAAGTATAAAGACTTCCTGAACCCAAAATAGGGTGCGTAGGGTCACTTGAAATAAGATCGTACTTCTTATCAGTTGTTTGCATAAAATGACGACCATCATCTTCATAAAATCTTAATCTACTATCGTTGTGTATATTGTTGTTAATTTCTGTATAGAAATGTGCAACGTCCGTTAGACTTTTTACAAGTTCAATACAATCAATATTTTCCACATCTTTGTGAACGCCAATTGCTGCGGTTGTCACTCCAATACCAAATCCAACAACTAACGCATTTTTGCAATCCAAACCCAACAAGAACGGTAGATGACCAACCATTTTTACCGCCTTTATTGCATCGTAACTTGTGCCAATTACCGCACTATTGTTGACATACGTTGTTAATATCCGGTTATTCTCTACAATATCCTCGCCTACAACGTAAGTGCCCTCAATACTCTCTTTGTAGGCAACAATGTTTCTACCACTTTTGATAAATGAAGGTGGCAAAACTTTGGTGTTGGTTTTAAATTTACCTATTCCTAGAATAACTGCAATGCCAATTAAGCTTGCAACGACGACTTGTTTCGATACCTTAACTTTTTCTGCTCTAAGTACATAAATCAACGTTATTAAAAATATTATCCCCGAAAGCACTAACAAACCTTTTAGTATCCCAACTACAGGAATCAACAAAAAAGCCGCAACTAACGGTCCTAAAACCGACCCAACAGTGTTGAACATAACAACTGTTCCTATCTGTTTCCCCACTTTATCGATATTATCGGAATAGACCGCGCATGCCAATGGAAACGCAAATCCAGATGTTATAGATAGAGGCAAAACAGCAACAACAGAAGCAATAAAAGGTATGCCTAAAACTCTAAACAGCTGATTGTTAAAGATATCTCCTAAAGGGAACATTATAAACGATGGAATATTTTGAATTATAAAAAGATTTAACACTGTAATTGCACCAAACAGTACGAGTAAAAGAGTCAACGCCGAAACTGTTGGTGCATGTTTTTTACTGTAGTTCTTAAACCAATAGCTGCCAATAAAATAACCGATAATTACCATTGACGAAATAAGCGCAAATGAATATACTGTGTTTATCAGGTAGATTTTAAATACTCTGATAAGTATAATTTGCATGGCACTCATAGAAAAACCAAAAATCACTGTCGAAAGCAAAGCAAATCTATTTGCACGGTTTTTATTCTCTTTTTTACTTTTGCTGTTGGTATTTTTTACAACATCTATTTCACTATCAAACAATACATTACGTTGTCTATAGATAATGACAGCTGTTATTATTATCAAAACTGTAGCAAAAGAGACTGTCTGGAACTGTCCGAAAAACCTGTTTAACAAAAATCCCGTAAGCAAACCTCCCAACGCACTTCCCAAGGTATCTAATGCATATATATTTCCTACTGATTTAGCAATTTCATTATGAGTGCGAGTAACTATTTTTGTGGCTAAAGGCAAAACACCCCCCATAAAAAACGAGGGGATAAATAGCAGTACCACAACAAGAGTATAAATAATTGCGGTTACGACAATGGAGTTGTTTATAGTTTGCAAAAGTAAATTTTGAAACCCTGGCAATATATTGTTGATTGCCAGATAGACAATAAATCCACTAACACCAAAGCTAAAAAGCAGCTGTCCAAACAGTTTTATAATATTTACATTTGGCTTTGCCCTGTTTCCAAAGTAAAGCGAACCAAAACCATATCCACCCATAAAAATCGAGAGTACTAAAGTCGATGCCGATACTGTTGCTCCGAGTAGATTTGATAAGGCTCGAAACAGGTTAATTTCAAATACTAAAAATACGAACCCGGCTATAAATGTGGCTAAGAATATCTTTCTTGATAGATGTTTGCTACTGTCCATTGCTATTATTATTTGTTTTGTCTGTTTTTGAAGATTCTGACTCTTCAAAATTATACTTTATTTCTTTATAATTAAGCCAATTGTCAATATCTGTTGAGGTTTTAAACATCGAGGTTGTTGAGTGATTGTTATAATAAATATACTCTTCGTTGTTAATTATTTTTAATTCGCTCTCGTCAATATCTTGATTATCCTTTTTTGGTGTGGGTTCAGGAGTATCTGCCCAAACTTTATCTTTCTTAAAATATATACCTGCGACAATACCCCACAAAGCTCCAAAAAGATGAGATTCCCAAGATATATTCTCTTTTGTAGGAAATATTCCCCAAATCATGCTTCCGTACAAAAACACAATTATCAGAGTAAATGCAGCCAGATTGCGTTGTCTTTTAAAAAACGCCATTGTTACCAAATACGCTGCAAAGAAATATATAAGTCCACTTGCGCCTATATGACAACCTGCATGCCCTGATATCCATACACTTATATTAACCAATATTATTCCGGCTGCGGTAACAATCAACACTCGGTTTGGGAAGTAGTAAAAGAGTCCTGCCATAAACAGATATAGCGGTCCTATATTTGACCACAAATGTTGCCAATTGGCGTGAAGAAATGTTGATGTAAGCAAACCCCACAATTTTGTAAACTCGCGTGGATAAATACCGTGACACCCTTTAATGGGCAGTATATGTATGAATACAATAAGTGCGCAAAACAAAAGTGAAAAAAACATGCTATTTCGCAAATGTTTTGACTCTAATTGTTCTGTTGATGATTTGGACATTGTATTAATGATTTCGGGTTTGAATGGGCTTAATATTGAACACAGATAACACAGATGAAACGAATTTTCACGGATCTTCGTGTTGTAGAGACGGAGCATGCTCCGTCTCTACAAAAATACAAAAACGTGGAATGTTTTTTAGGTCATTCCACGTAATTGTACAAAATAATATTCACTATTTAAAACTAACCTTCAATTGTTATTGGCATAAGTAGCATTAACACATCTTCTTCTTCAATTTCTTTTTCCATTGGATATAATAAAATTGCCCTTGATGGTTCTGAAAGCTCTATAACAACCTCTGATCCAGAAAGATTGGAAAGTATTTCTAGCAAGAAAACTCCTTTGAAACCAATAGCCATATCTTCTCCGTCGTAGTTGCAACTCATTCTTTCGTGACCGCTTATAGAAAAATCAAGGTCTTGCGCCGAAACATTCATTTCAGTTGCTGTCAAATTAAGTTTGATAAGCTGTACTGCTGGATTTGCATATAACGAAACACGTTTTAAAATGCTTATTAAGGTATTTCTTTCTATGCTAAGTTTAAATGGTTGATTAGTCGGAATAATTCCCTCAAAGTTTGGATATGTGCCCTCTATTGTTCTGCAAATAAGAGTCATTGTGCTAAAACGTATTTGCACATTTTTATTATCTACAAGAATCTCTAATTGAGTATCATCTTTTGGTAGCAAATTTTTAAGAAGTCCCGCCGGTTTACGAGGTAAAATTAAACTTGTTTCAACATCTGATTTTACATCTGTACGTTTGTATCTAACTAACTTATGTGAATCGGAAGCTGCAACAACCATCTGCTCAGGAGAAAAACCAAAATATATGCCTGTCATAATTGGTCTTATTTCATCATCAGAGACAGCGAATAATGTACTGTTAATTGATGACACAAAAGCTTCTGAAGTCATGTTAATTGCGATACTATCTTCTTTTGTTTGCTGTGGAATTTCGGGGTATTCGTCCCCATCAATACCCATTAAACTGTATTTTCCGTTTTCGCTGATTATTTCAATACTGTAATTATCGGTATCGATATTGAAAGTCAGGGGCTCATTAAATTCCCTGATTGTGCTCAACAATCGGCGCGCATCAATTCCCACTGAACCACTACCCTCTGCTGTTTCTAATTCAACAACAGTAATTAAAGTAGTATCTAAATCCGAAGCTGTTATTGTCAGTTCTTTTTCATTAAGTGTAAATAGGAAATTGTCGAGAGCCGGAAGTGTATTTTTTGCATTAATTACTCTCACCAACGATTGTAGGTGATTAAGTAAATCGGTACTTGGAATAACAAATTTCATATGTAAATATTTTTTTAGTTTATAATTTCACGTAACCTTACTCTGTTAAGGCTACAGCTTGTATTGAGTATAACTTTAAATATCAGCAAATAACAATAATTCTGTTACCAGGATCACAAATTTACCAATTTTTAGTGAAAAACAATGTATGTTTTTGAATTTGTTTTTACACAATTGAGTTAAAAGTTTGTAAAGCCGTGCATTGAGCGTAGATGAAGTGTTAAAAGTTTATTAAGCGTTGCACTGCATTGCTAATTGATTACGGGTCTAAAATCATTAAATTGTCGGAACATTAACAAATATGTGTGTGTTTGAATAATCATCCAATCGTTGTTATTGTTAAAAACCCACATATTTGATGGATACAGTGTTCTCTCCATTGGATCTATCTGCTCGCTAACATCTGGTATTTCGTAAAAATAGTAGTTCTGAATACTGTCTTGTGCATCGGTCAAACGAATAGTAAATAATGGGATTGAGTTTCTTACACTATCCTTAACTTCGTCTGAAAGCATATCTACAAACATGCTAAAGTTCGCTATCTCAAACTGCTCTATAAACCCCTTTACAGATAGTGTGTCAAATGAAGTTGCTTTTTGCATATCTACGTTATACAACTCATATTTAGCAACTTCCGGTTGCACGATTGTGAAATTCGCCCTTTTATTTTCTGTATAATCGAACTCAACTCTTTTAATATCGTCTGGCTTTTCTCCTATAAGCAAATTGCTTCGCCAGTTTTTCTCATCTGTACTAAACCTGCTCGACAAGTAACCCCTAAATCCAGGTATTTCCAAAACATACGGAGTATCTGAACCTTCTAGCAACATGTATGATCCTAAGTTATCTTGAGTTACGCCACCTATATACATTGTTTTAACATTTTTAGTGCCTTGGTAAATTTCAACTTTCATTGATTTTGAAGACATTTTCCGTAATATCTCTTCGCGCGCAGATATTGCCACAGGCATTTTGACACGCATCTGAAGAAGAGTTTCAAGCAATAGTTGAACAGCATCTTGACGCGCGGGATACTTATTGTTTAAAACCCACGTATTACCTACTCTGTCTAATGTTACAGAACGACTGTTTTTATCAACAATAAATATTTTTGTTATTGAAGCAGTATCGCGAACATTAAAACTGCGCAATGAAAGATTAGAGTACTTATTGTCAAACTTCAACAGGTCTATTGCTCTCGATTTCCCAGCAGGAAGGAATTGCGCAATAATCACAATTGCCAATAAAATAGAGAGCGCAATTATATATGGTCTAAGTTTTTTACTCATTTTATTACAAATTTAATATGTTGGAATTAGTTAAGCTCTGGTATATTTACGATGTCTAAAATAACTGAACAGCAAACCCAATATTATTACTATTGCCGGCGGAAAAACAACATTAATTATCTTCCAATTAGCTTGCTCTTTAACTACTTTTCCTCTATCGAGTAAACGTAATTTAAGTTTGCGTCCGCGTAGTTTCATTAAATCATAATCGCCTATCAAATAGTTTACTGCATTAAGCACAAACTCCCTATTCCCATTATAATAGATATCCTTAAACCACTTGTCAGCTCCTAACGGATACGGAACTTTGTTTTGATCTAATCGTGAATAGTAGTTCTTGATGATATCCCCGTCTGAAACAACGATCATAGACGTTGGTTTTGATATTTCTCTATATCTGAAAATAGGGTTCTTTGCTATTTCATCAACAATTCTATTTTTGAACAGCGATTCAAATTCGCCTTCAAGAAGTACAGCTACCGGCAAAGGATACGCCTTAAATGCGTTTGGATTTGGTCTTTGATTAATTATGTTCAAGTCCACAAGCGAGGGTGTACTGACGGCTCTGGAGTATTCAGACGTTGTAAGAATTATTGTTTTATCGATTTTTGTACCTGTTCCAATAGTATCGATTGTACTTGGGAACTCTAAACGTATTTTCCCAACCAATCGTGTAATTGGCGTATTGCCTGATGGTATAATAACCGGAAAATATACCCACGGCACTGGGTTAAACTGTGGCTCAGCACCGGCTAATGCCGTGTTTACCGGTATTGGGGCAGCTTGCAGGTCTTGTATTATGTTGGGATTAATTCTGACCCCATATTTGAACAACATATCATCTAAATTCAACTCACGACCAAGAGGCATGGCGGTTGTTGTTCTTGAGTTTGAAAGACTGTCCATGTTTACATCAATATAGTCTAACAACCACAGAACTTTACCTCCGTGCATAATATACTGGTCGATAATATATTTGTTCTTATCGCTAATTTTTTGATACGGTTTTGCAATAATTATGGCATCGAATATCGGACCCTGTATTGTATCAACTAAGGAAAATACCTGCTCTTGGAGGTCAAGATACCCCACTTCGTACATTTCCGATAAGCTTACTGCTGCATCGTAGGTTTCAATTCTTTCCAACCCTCCCCACCCTTCTAAGAAAGCTACAGATTTGGGTGTTAATACAGTAACGTTTTTTATTGCGTTTAGGACTGTGTATTCAAGTCGCTCTTTTGCCTCATTAATAGATTGTTCTATCGGGATATTTGGGTTATCGGAGTTATTTGAAAACAGATTTACGTGTATTTGTCTTTCGCGATAACTAACAGTTAACGAAGGAAATACATATTTTTGCACCACTCCGTCTTTAGTTTCTGTTCTTATGGTATATGGTCGCATTCCTTTGCGCATCAAATCTTCATATACCAATCTTCGGTTCCCCGGATCAGGGTCTTCAGATGGGTTAACGAAATCAAACTCAATTTTCATTGGAGCTATTGCTCTGAAACCGTTCAACAGGTCTAAAACAGCTCTTTTGAGTTCAACAAAATCGCTTGGCAGATCTCCCTCGAGATATACTTTAAAAAATACTACATCTTCGAGTTTCTTTATTGTCTCTTCTGTAGAGGGATTTATAGTAAACCGCTTATCTTCAGTTAAGTCGATACGGAAATATAGTCGCGAAGAGATAAAGGCTATAAGCACGAAAATCAATACACTTGCAACTAACTGCCCTATTTGCCAACGTTTTAATTTTTTTCTTTCCATCTCGGGATAATTTTTTTCAGAGTTACCATTTTCGGCTTTGTAGTTTTACTTTTGTAAAAAGTAGAAACAAAATCACCATTGATACAAAATATATAATATCACGCGAGTCGATAACTCCTCGACTTATTGACAGATAGTGTTCATTAATCCCGATTTGTCGAAGATAAAATCCCACATAGCTATTTCCCATTAGCGTAGCCAGTGAATCAAAAACAACAAAGAAAGTGAAGCAAAGTGTCAGAGCTATAATAAACGCCACTATTTGGTTTGATGTTAATGATGAGGAAAAAACCCCAATGGCTACGTAAATTGCTGCCAGAAAGAAAAGTCCAAAATATGAACCTATCGTGGCTCCATGATCCATATTGCCGACCGGACTTGCCAATCTGCTAACCGAATAGTAGTAAATCAGCGTAGGTATAATTGACAATATTACAATTGTTAGCCCTGCAAAATATTTTGCCAGGACAATCTTCATATCCGAAATTGGTTTTGTGAAAATAAGATTCAGTGTTCCGGTTTTCTTCTCTTCTGTAAAAAGACGCATTGATACGGCAGGAACAAGAAATAGGAATATCCATGGGGCGAGTGCAAAAAATGGGGAAAGATGTGCATAACCTGTCTCAAGAAGGTTCATATTTCCCGGAAACACCCACAGAAATAGTCCTGTTGATAGTAAAAACACTACTATTACGATGTATCCGGTAAGCGAACTAAAAAAACCGGTTAACTCTTTCTTAAATAGTGGATACATATGGTTTATTGATTTATTCTATTGAGGTGCAAAAATAGCAAAACTATTAGCAATGTGCAATTGCAATGAACAATGTGGCGCGCTTTGTTAATTATTTAATTAATAGTTAACGTGGGTTGTGTTTTTAACGTATAGACAGAGCATGCTATGTCTCTACAATCGTCACGGTACCCACAATTGCCAAAATTGCCACACATACGTTAAATGTTCATTGCTAATTGCTTTTGTTTTTTGCTTCAAACTCTCTAATCAATTCCTCCGGAGACTTCCCTAAATTTTCGATTAAAATTTTGGTATCGTTTGCCAACGGATGCTCAGGGTATTTTTCAAGAAATTTTTCATAATACTCACGCGCTGCATCAATGTCCATTACGTTGTTATCGTAGGTAAAGCCTATCAAAAAAATAACATTGCCCATATTTGGAAAATCTGGATAGCCTGACTCTATCTGTTTTAAATATGATATGGCTTTAATACCTTGATTTATGTACAACGACGCTTCAGCCGCACGATAAAGATATATTGGGCTTAAAGAGTCTTGTTTGTACGCTTGCCAAAACAGGTAGTAATTATCAATCAGTTCGAACATTTCATCTGGCGTTGCCGGTCGTATTTGTCTTATACTGTCGATAAACATTTCATGCTTGCTTATATTTTCGATATGCTTCTCTCGTGAATCTGTTTTTTGCGAGCATGATGCTACTATTGTAATTAACAGGAAGATGTAAACTAATTTTTTCATTTGTGTCTGATATTGAAATTTATTAATATTTTGCTGTTCTTATACCAATTTTAATTTAAAAATAGTCCAAAAACAGGATACGACACAAAGATACGACAATACTTTCAGATACTGTCATAAAAAATGTGTAGAGACACTTAGTTTTGTGTCTCTACACAAAAGATTTATTGAACAATCAATTTTACTGTTTCAACAACAAGACCTTTTTCCACCAAACGCACATGGTAGATACCAGGTGTAAACTCGCCTGTATGCAAGGTGTTTGTGGTGCTGATATTTTGCAGTTTTGAGACCAACTGTCCACGTTCGTTAAATACCTCTATGGTACAGTCTTGTGTGCGACTGCTACATAGTGTTACTTCTACTTTCGCAGGGTTGGGATAGAGGAAGAAATAAGGTTTACCTTCAAGTAACTGCTCGGCTTGATCTTCAAATTGGGAATCGACAATTTGTGATGGTTTTATAACCAACGGTTTAGCTCCAACCTCTTTGCCTGTATCGTATAAACGGCATAGGTAAATTCCCGGCTCGAACTTGTCTGTAGCCACAAGTATCTCGAAAGCAGGTTTTGTAAGTTGTTGCTGATAAACTTCAACCCCTTTATTATTAAATAGTCGCAGTTCTGCACTTTCGAAAACTTCGGCAGCTAAATTGTACTTGACTATAAAGTAATCCTCTGCTGGGTTAGGATTAATCGAGAATGCAAATTCGTTCTTTTGAACAACTGTACTGCCATGACCTTTGCCCTCATCTTCCTCGGGCAAAGTTATTTCAGGAAGCGGGAATCTTGCTTGATCTACCAAAACCAATATAGCGCGGGCAATACTACCAGCTTGTGATTCAGTATCCTCAGCTAATTGATACAAAATGCTCTTTTGCTCAGCGCTCAAATTAAAGTAGTTGCCATCTCCAAGTGCAACGTGGATATCAACAATTTGAGACATCTGATTGTATTCGTCTAATTGTGAGCCTTCAAGGTTGTACTTATTTGGCAATGACCCAAACAACTCCTGAGCTTGTGAAAAACGTTGGGTTGACAAATAGCGGTCTATCATCATATAATCGTAATAGAGGGTGTTTTCGGCTAACATTAACGCTTCGGCTTCGGCTGAACGGTTGGCAGTTGAGTCGTTAAGGTAGTAAGAAATTAAGTCGGAAAGCAGCACCTCTCTTTGCCATATTTTTTCAGCAACCTGCATCTCTATCTCCTCTTTTGCTGAAATTATGTCAAGTCCGCTATTTATGATTTCACGCAGATATTCGGGCATTTGGTTTATGCGGTTATCTAATGCCTCCTGAACTTCTGCGGATTTTGCTGCCTGTGGGTTTGCCTCTAATATATTAGCAATAAACAGATTGGGCAGAACCTCCTCTTCTGAAGCTGTTGTTACCAACACATCTTCCGATAGGAATGGCGATTTATCCAACAGATCATTCAATAAATTGTACTCCTCTCCACTTTCAGCATCTTCAACAGTTTGCACTAAAGCGGGAGTATCTCCACCATCAACCAATCGGGATAGAAACTCCTCCCCACTTTCAATATCTTCATTTAGACTTATAAGCTCCTGTTCAGTAGGAATACGGTCGTTGGGATTACGGTCGAGACATTGATTGATGCTCGTAGTTGGGGACAGGTATACTCCCCTTTTACATAATGGCTCATGCTCTTGATTGTCATAATGATGATAAATCATGATCGAAGTTGCATTTTCCGTATAAATTTCGGTATTCGTTCCATTACACTCCGGAAAAAATTGGTTTCCTGTCGGTAAGTTCTCTGAACCTTGTAACCAATGAGCACCGTCCTTGACTATTTTTAAATGATAGTTGTTATCATTTAAAATATTGCAATTAAGTTTTAACAGCGGATTTTCAGAGGCATATATCCCAGTTTCCAATTTACTTAAATTATTTTTATAAATCTCTTGAAGCCCAGTTCTATTAGCAATAATACCTATTCCAGAATTATTACCTCTGATATTGTTTTGCATTATTTTAAAATTATTGCCACTAAAGGCAAATATTCCGCAATAAGCCGGATTCAATATAGTGTTATTGATGATTGTTCCAGAACAATTCCCATCGTTAGTGATGGCTATATGGTTGTTTTGAAACGAGTTTTCTTCTATTGTGGTATTAGCTGAACTTAAAATATAAATTGCACTTTCAAGGTTGTTAAATATATTTGATATTTTGTCACCGAAATTCTCTCCTAGAGCTGTAGCGATAATAGTAGATTTTGTTCCTTCCAAAACAATTCCGTTACCATGATATTTTTTGTACGACGTAAAGGTGTTTCCAAGTATCTGAACCCCTTTAACACCCCACAACCAAATAGCTGTTGAACGTTGTTTTAAATAATCAAAGTTATTTGTTGTTTGAAAGGTACACTTTTGTATATAACTACGATTGTTTATTTCAATATTTGGGTTCTGTGGTGAATAGTTTCTGTATTCGTGCATGACAATACCATTATCACAGTCCTTGAAATTTGCACCTTCGGCACATATAATCCCACCTCCATATACACCTGGATTGTTTCGGTCGCCCGCAAAAATGCCAAAAACAGCATTTTCGATTATTGCCTCATTTCTCAGTTCTACCACGGGTTGTTCTTCGGGGGTCTGAGGTGCGAGTCTGTTGCCGTGCAGTTCAATACCATACCACTGCTTGTTACATACGTTAGTAAGTCTGATATCTTCAAGAATCAGTTTACCACCGGGTTTCACAATTATAGAAGATTCGTAAAAATTTAAGACAGACGATTCGGGTGTACTTTTAATTTCCAGTACGCCCCCAGACTCAACGATGATTGGTAAGGAAATCAAACGTCCTTTGTTTTCCCAAACTTGATGATCGGTTATTATTCGTGGCTCAAGCAATACACTAGCTGGGTTAATTCCGTCTATAATGACTCTTCCTAAAGTGTAAGAAATATTTTGAGTATCTCTCTCGAACGCGAGGACTGCTCCGTTTGCAATATTCATGTAAGTGTCAAGATCGAAAATAATTTTACCATTGCCACGAATTATTAGTCTGGAACATGGTTCCATTTTAAAAGTGGCATTGTTCTTTATGTGGAGAGTTGCATTATCTGATATCTCATAAGTCGAGCCTGACTTTAGCACCAAGCTACTATTGTCTTCTACAGAGACGTGAGAATTAGTCTCTTGTTTGAAATAAGCACAGTCAAGTAAGGTTAAGAAAGTTGGATTGATAAAATCGTTTGCCACCGTTTTTGTATGGCGATTTGGAACCCCCGATTTTACTATTCTAAGCGTATTTCCCTGTTTTAAAATAACATCAGCTTCGTTATCATCCCTTTGTTTTACGAGTTGTATGTCACCCGCCCAGTTCTTAGAGGAGCGTATTTCATTGTCGTTAAAATCAATCTTTATTTGGAATGAACGGTCAACTGTATTGAATGATAAAATTTTAACAGAAATATTGTTCAGTATATATGGTTCTATAGCCTCTTGAGCCATACTGTATTTGGGATAGTTTAATATGGGAACTATACCGGATAGCCCCACTTCATCTCCTTCCTGAAAAGCATCTGATCTGCGACCCAATATCTCCTTAGATACATGGTTCAGACCCGAAAGTGCGGCGTAAGTTAGTCGGGGCGTAGGCTCAATCGACTCTTTTATTATAAAATGAGCCTCGTTTTTTGCGGAATTAGATCCAGTATTATATAGGATTGTATTATCATATGTTGGAGGTCCCAAAGGATTATTGGGGTAGTTGTCTGGATATGAGCTAAATGGACTTATACCTGAAATCGGATTCTCCTCACCACGTGTGAAAGTAAACAACACGTTTCCCCAAAAGACTTCTGGATTACTCGTGGCAAGCGTAGAGTGTGTATAGTTAAAATTCCCTTGTGCATTAAGGGCTTTAAGTCCATTCGCTCCTGGACCTAATGCAGGAAATATAGAATCTCTAGAATAGCGTGTATTGTCTATATACATATATATCCCTTTTTCAGGTCTGGGGATAGTGTCAAAGCTATTATCATTAGGGTACCACAAAGATGGAGTGGAACCCTCTCCACTTTTAAAATCCCACGCGCTAAGCCTTTGGTGGTTCTCTATCCAAAGGTAGGTGCTTTCTACGTGTGGAATCTTTATCCTTATTGCATCACCGTAGGTAACAAAATCGCGAATCGTATAAATACCTGTTTTATTTAAATGTTCGGGTGATAAAATATCTGCATCCTCATTATTACTTTTAATATCAATCCAACCTAGCAAATATCGCTCCCAAGCATTGGCAGATACCATATACTCGGAACCTTTAATCATACCCCAGCCACCTGCAGAAAAATGCCATCTACTACCAACAACCCCGTTGGCTCCAAAAACATGAGGACAATCAAAAACGTCGTGTGCTATTTCGTGTACAAACGACTCTTGCACAGCATATTTGTCGCGCAAATTAAGTGTTAACGTATAAACAGTATTAAAAGAGTAGATACCAATAGTAACACCAGGTGCTCCACCAGCAAAACCTCCGTGAGAACCACCCCATGTATTCATACCTGTAAAAGGCTGATTTGTCCAATCAGGGGAGTACCTCCAAATAAATATCAAACAGTCAACTATACTATCGGGATTCGATAAAGAGTTATCGTATAAGTATTTGGGACGGTTGGTGCGATTGTCAAAAACTGAAAAATCGAAACTAGGATAGTCTCTACTTATTTTTTCCATAACCTTTTTATTACACCAATACCATTCATCAGCAGGAGGGTTACCACCGGGTTTAATGTTTATACGAACGGGTTTGTTGGTCTCAGGGTCTTTAAATGCTTCGCCCGTAAACCTAAACTTTCCCATGGACATATCATGATAATATCGAGATATGCTTTGGTTCTGTGGATTCGCTGCAATTACAGTAACAAAGTCGCTTAGGTTCTCAAACAGGAAGTCGTCCATCTTACCTGTCTCAGGATCGACGTAGCTTGGAAGTCCTTGGTTGTCTCCTTGTGTTATATGTGCGGGCCAATCTTCATTGTTCGGGTCTTGCGCACCTACATTATTATCTTCGAAACCTGCAAAGATGACCAACACTTTTAAGTTGCCTTTAGGTGTAAAAGCCCAGCCATACGGTGACCATATTTTTTCTCTTGGTTCGCCAGTTTCCATTCCCTCTAAATCGCGTGGATCGTTAGAGTCTGGCATAATGATTTGAGCAGGTACTATAGTTGCCCAAGAAATGATCATTAGTGCTGAAATTAAAGTCTTGATAGATTTCATAATCGTTAATTTTTATTGTTTTATGATTTTTTGATAATATATTTTGTGTGTTTTTGTATCTTTGGCTACTATTGCATAAATTCCTGTAGGAAAACAACTTATATCCAATTCATAATTTATCTCTCCCACTATATTTGCTGTGTGTATGGTAGCTCCTGTAATAGTTTGAACAGTAATTGTACCTGTAAATCCATTGACAAAACTTAGTGTTACCTTATCTGTTGCTGGGTTAGGGTAAACAACAAACTTTTCTGTTTCCCTAATTTCCGGTTCAAGTCCTACGAAACCGTTTGGGTCTGTCTTTACAAGAAACATATACCAAAGAACATTTCCATAATCTTGACAATTAAGGCAACCTGAGGTAAAAAAGACTACTCCGCCGTCGTCGGCTTCGGCAACACTTTTGTATGCCAGCTCGCGAGAGATGGTATTGTCATAACCTCTCCGCCAAACCATATTGCCGTCTCTATCAGCTTTTACTAACCAAATTGTATGAAAGAAAAGATTTGATATTTCACCAGCCAATATAACGCCACCATCGCTTGACGATGTGGTTGCCATAAATTCAATCTTTTTTACTCCATTCATCAGATAATCAGAGTACTCGTGCGCCCATAGCGAATCCATATTATCGTCGTATCTGATAAGGTATTTTGGACTCTCGTCATATTCCTTAACCCAGCGGTAAGGTATTCGATAATATCCAAACTCTTTGTGTGGGAACATCATTGAGTATTGAGAGTGATTTTTTTCTTGAATAGGATTAAAGTCATAATCGCTAATAAAATTCATTTGTGTACCGTCACCTGGAAATAGAGGTGGATAACTTATAAATAGTTGATTTCCATTTACATTTTCGGTTGACGTTTCATAAAAGCCCCCCCCCCCCGTAAGACATTTATGCAGGGTATCAATTTTTAC
>JAAYQU010000053.1 GCA_012519055.1 Bacteroidales bacterium
ATGGCGGCTTGGTAGTTAAAACCTTGTTGTTGTGCTGTTGCAAATAGTGTTATGCTTAACAGTAGTAAAATCAATAAGTGTCTCATATTAAATTAGTTTATAAGGTAAAAGGTGCAAGGAGCAAGGTAAAAGTGCGACTTGTTTCCTATTTTTATTTCATTTTTTCTTGTATTAATTTTTCGAGTGCTTCTATTTTTGCTTTTAGCTCTTTGTTTTCTGTATTTAACTCTTTTATTGCTTCAACTAACACTGGAGTTAGTGTGGCATACTCAATAGAGTAATAAATTTCGTTACCCTCTTTATCTTTTCCGCCGCCGCTAACAATTTCGGGAAAAATCTCTTTAACTTCTTGTGCTATAAAGCCAATATTTTGTCCTGGTCGGTGGTCGGTTTCATCTTTCCAGTTAAAGGTTACTCCTTGCAAATTAAGCACGCTTTGTAGTGCCCCCTGTAGGGGTTTAATATTGGTTTTTAGGCGTTTGTCGCTGGGGGATTGCCATGGATTTGTGCCTCCAGCTAGACCATTTACATAGAAAGTCATATTGTTGGCATTATCTGTGTTAATTGCTACTCTTTTATTATTAAGTTCACCGTAAATAAGATTATCACTTCCAATTCGCAATCTATAGTCTTCTGTATGCGTAGAATTAAAGAAACCTGCTCCATTACCTAAGTATATGTTATTGTTACCATTAATGTTATTTCCTGCATAGGAACCAATAATCACATTGTTTACACCAGTGGTGTTGTGTTGACCAGAAAAGTCTCCTATAAACACGTTGTGTTGACCTTCTGTGTTTCTATAACCAGCAAACATTCCTATAAATGTATTGTTTGTACCATCAGTATTATTAAAGCCAGCAGCACTTCCGACAAATACGTTGAAGTAGCCAGTAGTGTTAGATACACCGGAATTCATTCCCATAAATACGTTGCTGTTGCCATTTTTGTTGGATTTTCCAGCACCTGTTCCCATAAACACGTTGTTTTTACCAGAGATATTGTTATAACCAGCATTAATTCCTACAAAAACGTTAAAATTAGCTGAATCGTTGCTATATCCTGCTTCGTCTCCTATAAACACGTTGCCTACGCCTTTAGTATTTTTATAACCAGCATTGTATCCCAGAAATACGTTGCGATAGCCCACTGTGTTTTGATTACCTGCTTCGTCTCCTATAAACACGTTGGCGCCACCTGTGGTGTTGTTGTAACCAGTCAAGTTACCTATCATAACGTTATTTCCGCCCGTGGAATTGCTTCGCCCAGAATTGGTACCCAAAAACACGTTGTTTGAACCTGTGGTATTGTTGTAGCCTGCTTGGTATCCTATAAATACAGCGTTAACATAGTTGCTACTTGTTGATCCTTTACCCGCCTCGTTACCCATTATTACGCTCCTATTTACAGTTTTTGCTAGATTAGCAGATGACGAGCCAAGTATTACGTTGTTACTACTTGCTCCAGTTATATTCTGTCCTACTTGATTACCTATAAATACGTTGTTTGCTCCTATATTGTTTGATTTTCCTGCATATGTACCCATAAACACATTATTACCACCTGAAGTGTTTCCGTAGCCAGCTTGGTATCCTATAAATACGGCGTTACTATAGTTGCTACTTGTTGTTCCTTTACCAGCCTCGTTACCCATTACTACGCTATTATTTACTGCTTTTGCTAAATTAGCAGCATGGTAACCCATAAAAACGTTTTTTTCTCCTGTGGTATTGGCTTTACCAGTTTCATAACCTATAAAAGAGTTGTATTTACCAGTTGTGACTTTCCCTGCCTCGTGTCCAATAAAGTAGTTTTCAGGTGTTAAGTGCATAAAGTTCTGAGGAGCAACTTTACCTGATGAAAGTCCACCTATGGCAAAACCACCTTTGCCAGCTTTGCTGTTATCAGCATTTACGTAAACACGTGTGCTATCAGCTGTTGCAACAAAGATATTTTTTGCTGGAAGCCCTTTACCTGAAGAGAGTCCACCAATAGCGAAACCACCTTTGGCTGCTTTGGTTGAATCAGTATTTATATAAATACGTGCGCTATCCGGGTTTATAAAAAACAGGTCTTTAG